>JADCBH010000137.1 GCA_020253595.1 Brevundimonas sp. | reverse complement strand
CGGACACTTACTGAACCTGACGGATGTCATTCCGCTCGCCAGTCTCGCCACCACCGAACAAACCGCTCCAGCCCCACATCGAGCCCAACCTTGGGCGCATAACCCGTCAGCGCGTGCAGCTTGCTGACGTCGGCATAGGTGGCGGTCACGTCGCCGGCCTGCATGGGGCGCATGATCTTCACCGCTTCGCGATCCAGACGCCGCTCGAGAGTGGCAATCATGTCCATCAGGCCGACAGGGTTGCTGTCCCCGATGTTGTAGACTTCATGCCCGCCATGAGGTGGGGGCCGGTCAAAGACGCCGACCACTCCATCGACAATGTCATCCACGTAGGTGAAGTCCCGCGCCATTCGACCTTCGCCGAACACTTCGATCGGTCGCCCGGCCATGATCGCCTCGGTAAAGCTGAAGTAGGCCATGTCGGGCCGCCCCATGGGTCCATAGACCGTAAAGAACCGCAGTCCGGACTGAGGAAAGCCGTAGAGCGAGGCGTAGCTCTGGCTGAGGAGTTCGCAGGAGCGCTTGGTAGCCGCGTAGAGCGAAACCGGACTGACCGTCGGATCGCTTTCCCGAAACCCCTGTCCCGCCAACGGTCTGTCGCCGTAGACCGAGCTGGACGAGGCATAGACGAGGTGTTCGACCTCTGCGTGTCGACAGGCCTCTAGCACCGCAAGGTGACCAGCCAGGTTTGACCGCTGATAGGCCAATGGGTTCTCGATCGAGTAGCGAACGCCCGCCTGGGCTGCGAGGTGGACCACCCGGCGCACACCCTCTGAACGCATGATCCCGGCCACGAGATCGGGCTCGGCGATGTCGCCCCGGATCATTCGAAAGCCGGGCTGACCTTCCAGGCGTGCGGCCCGCAAGTCCTTCAGCGTAGGATCGTAATAGGCGTTGAAGTCGTCGACCCCGATAACGGTCTCGCCGCGCTGCAGGAGCCGATCGGCCACGTGCATTCCGACGAAGCCAGCCGCGCCCGTGACGAGGATCGGCCCGCGGCTCAAGGTTTGCCGACCCCGACGTACTCGAAGCCGTCGTTGCGGGCCTGATGCGGGCGATAGATGTTTCTCAGATCCACCAGCAGGGGGCGTCGCATCAGGGTCTTCATCCGCTTCAGATCCAGCGCGCGGAACTGGTCCCACTCGGTCAGGATGACCAGGACATCAGCATCCTCGACCGCCTGATACGGTCCCTCCGCGAAGTGGACGTCACTCAGCAGATGCCGGGCCTCGGCCATGCCCTCGGGATCGAAGGCGCGCACCCTCGCACCCATCTTCTGCAAGGCGGGAATGATGGCCAGGCTGGGACTGTCCCTCATGTCGTCGGTGTTGGGCTTGAAGGTCAGGCCCAGGATGGCGACCGTCTGGCCGGCGATGTCTCCTCCGGCTGCCCGGCGGATCTTCTCAGCCATGGCGAGCTTGCGGGCGTCGTTGACCTCGACCGTCGTCTCGATCAGGCGGACCGGGGCTTCATACTGCTGGGCCGTGCGCACCAGGGCGATGGTGTCCTTCGGGAAACAGGACCCGCCATAGCCCGGACCGGGGTTTAGGAACTTTGACCCGATCCGGCCGTCCAGGCCAATACCCTTGGCGACCTGCTGCACGTCGGCACCGACCTTTTCGCACAGGTCGGCGATCTCGTTGATGAAGGTGATCTTCATCGCGAGGAAGGCGTTGCCAGCGTACTTGATCAGCTCCGACGTCCGCCGCGAGGTGTAGACCACCGGGAATTCGTTCAGGCTCAATGGACGATACAGCTCGGCCATGACCTCGCGCGCGCGATCGTGCTCCACGCCGATAACCACGCGGTCGGGGCGCTTGAAGTCCTCGATCGCGGCACCCTCTCGCAGGAACTCCGGGTTCGACACCACCGCGAACTGGGCGTCCGGGTTGGTACGGCGGATGATGGCGTCAACCTCGTCGCCGGTTCCAACCGGCACGGTTGACTTGGTCACAACGACGGTGAAGCCCTCGATCAGACCCGCGATCTCCTCGGCGGCAGCGTAGACGTAAGACAGGTCGGCATGGCCGTCGCCACGGCGGGTCGGCGTACCGACGGCGATGAACACCACCTCGGCGTTGCGGATCGCTTCGGCTCCATCGACGGCAAAGGACAGGCGGCCCGCCTTGACGTTGTCAGCGACCAGCTGCTCCAGCCCCGGCTCGAAGATCGGGATCTCTCCACGATTCAGCCGTTCAATCTTGGACGGATCCTTGTCGACGCAGACGACCTCGTGGCCGAAGTCCGCGAAACAGGCTCCCGAGACCAGGCCCACATAGCCGGTACCGATCATGGTGACGCGCATGAATACCCCTTCGCGACCGCTCTGGATGCACGCCATAGACCAGCGACGCGGCTTCGCAAGCCATCAAATGACAGCGCCGCTGCCGTGTTAAGCCTGTTCGATTACCGGACCTTGAGGGCAGACATGCCATGTCGACGTATGGCCGATGCTGCCCACACCCTGACCGAGTCTGCCTTCGCCGACGATCGACGGAACGAAAGCCGTCGCCCATTCCGCAAGGCGCGGCGGGCGCGCGAGCGTGTGCGACTGTTGGGCCAGACCGTCGATCTGGTCCGCCCAGAAGAGGTATTGCACCACGTCGAAACCTGGATCGCCGACGGGCGAAAGGCTGTCGTCGCCAACCACAATCTGAACTCGCTCGCCCTTCTGCAAAAGCATCCGGAGCTACAGCGCTTCTTTGACCGCGCCGATCTGGTGGAAGTTGATTCCACTCCCCTGATCCACTTTGCCAAGGTGCTCGGCTTGCACGGTCGGGCCTTTCACCGCTGCACTTATCTGGACTGGCGCGACCATTTCTGGAGTCTGGCGAACCGCAACGGCTGGCGGGTCATGTATGTCGGCGGTGCACCGCAGGTCGTGGACAAAGCGCGACTGCGGCTCAGCCAGCTTCATCCCGGGGCGAAGATCCAGGTCCGCGACGGCTACTTCGACGCGACATCGGGCTCGGTCGAGAATGCAGCCGTGGTGGAACAGGTCTGCGCGTTCTCCCCCGATGTCCTGTTCGTCGGTATGGGCATGCCGCGCCAGGAGCTGTGGATCCTCAACAACCTCGACGCTCTTCCAAACAGCGTGATCTTCTCGGTCGGCGCAGCCTTCGACTACGAGGCCGGGGCTCAAGCCGAGGCACCGCGCTGGATGGGGCGTATGGGGATCGAGTGGCTGTTCCGGCTGGTTCACGATCCCCGGCGGCTTGCCCGACGCTATTTGATCGAGCCCTGGAGCCTGTCAGGACTTGTTCTGAAAGACGTCGCCGAGGCCGTCCGATGCCGGTTTGATGGTCAGGCCGTCAGGGCCCGGGTCGACAGCGAAACACGATCGCCGCGTCCTGTGGCCTGAAGCAGGGCACGCGTCTCGCCCTCAAGCCGGACCGCCGACAGGACGTTGGTGGCGTAAGCCCCCGTGTCGAGGCCGATCCGGCGTGCATCCGACACGACGACGTCAGCCGGTGTGTGGCCGTGGACGACGACCTTCTCGAACGGTGCAGGATGGTCGAGGAAGTCCTGACGCACCCACATCAGATCTTCAGGCGATTGGGCCTCCAGCGCCACGCCCGGCCGGGCCCCTGCGTGGGCGAAGAAGTAGTCACCGATGGCGACGCTATGGCCCTGGCTTCGCAGCAGGCGCAGATGGCTGTCGGGCAACGCGGCGCGCAGGGCCTGCGAGGCTGCGGTCCATCCGGCCGGGTCTCCGCGCATCGCGGGCGGGACGACCCCATAGCTCATCAGGCATTCACGGCCGCCATAGTCGCACCAGCCTGGCCCCAGCGCCGGGTCGTCAAGGAAGGCTTCCATCCGATCCTCGTGGTTGCCACGCAGGCAATGGACCTCCAGCGAGGGATCAGCGGCGGCCTCGATCACCTGATCCAGAACGCCGCGGCTATCGGGTCCACGATCGACATGGTCGCCCAGGAAGACGATGATGCGACGCCCCGCAGACGTCGCCGAAAGATCTGCTCGGATCGCCTGGATCAGCAGACCAGACAGGTCCGATCGGCCGTGAATATCACCGACAGCCCAGACCACGCAGTCCTGCGGCGTCCGTGCGGGGTCCTTGCGGCCTGGCTTCTGGAACAGTCGGGAGAACATCGCTTCGTCATCGCCTGCCCGGCCGCAAGGTTCAAGCTGCCGTCAGCCTGAGCGTCACGGGCTGACCCGACTGGGCCGAGGCCGACAGCCAGATGTCGAACAGTCCGGGCTCGACAGTTTGGCGCCCCTCGACCCCTATGAACTCCAGCTGGGACCGGCGCAGGGTAAAGCTTACGGTCTTGGTCTCGCCAGCACCCAGCGCAACCTTGCGGATATCGCGCAACCGACGCCCGGGCTGGGTCAGACTCGCCACGCGATCGCGAATGTAGAGCTGTACCGTCTCCTCGATCGCACGATCCCCGGCGTTGGTTACCTCGACAGACAGTTCAACTTCGCCGTTCCAGGTCAGGGTCACTTGCGCTGGGCTGACCGCGCCATAGCGGACATCGCCATAGGTCAGACCATGGCCGAATGGATAGAGCGCCGTATTGGTCGTCTCGCGATAGCGGGCAACGTATTCCTGACTGGTCAGGGTGTTATCGGCCGGTCGACCCGTGGTCTTGTGGTCGTAGCTGTAAGGCTGCTGGCCCGAGCGGTGCGGGAAGCTGACCGGCAAGCGGCCCGACGGTGAGGCCTTGCCGAAGACCACATCGGCCACGGCATGGCCCATCTCTCCGCCAAGGAACCAGGTGACGACAATGGCCTCTGCGTCCTTGACCGCACCCGAAAGCTCAAGGGCTCGGCCATTGCGGAGAAGCACGATCATAGGTTTGCCGAGAGCAGCGATCGCATCTGCCAGAGCTCGCTGCGGGGCCGGGACATCGATCTCGGTGCGGGACTGAGCTTCGCCCGACATCCGCGTGCTCT
>JADCBH010000136.1 GCA_020253595.1 Brevundimonas sp. | reverse complement strand
TCGGCCTCGGGTTACGCCGGGTGCGATGAACACCGTGCTCGCGGCCCTGGGTAAACTGCTGCCCGACGGCGTCGCGCTACGAATGGTGGCGGGCCACGCCAGACGTCTGGGCCGGATCTGACGCCTCCCTTAATGCCCGCCGCCCGGATAGGGCGCTGTGACGCCCGAGGCGAACATGCCCGGGATGGCTTCGCCCAGCCCCGCCAGAATGAACTGGATGGCGAGCGCACACAGGATCAGACCCAGAACCCGCACGATAATGGCCATGCCGACATCGCCCAGCGCGCGGCTGATAGGACCGGTGGCAGCGAAGGTGACGAGCGTCGCCAGCGAAGCGGCCCCGATGGCGACCAGGCCCGCGATGGTTCCCGCATAGCCGATCTTCTGGGCCTCGCCGGCCTGGATGATGATCGTCGAGATGGCACCCGGGCCGATCAGCAGAGGCATGGCGAAGGGCACGATCAGGCGCTTGAAACGTCGCTGGGCATAGCCGCGCACGTCCTGGGCGTCGGCGACGGCGTCCTTGTCGGCGAACATGGTCAGGAAGTCGCTGCGCGTCATGTCGAGACCGAGCAGCAGCAGCAGGATGCCGCCCGCGATGCGGAAGGCCGCCAGCGAAATGCCGAAGAACTGCAGCAGCCAAAGGCCGGTGAAGAAGAAGAAAGTCAGGAACGCCGCGATGAACAGGCACAGCAACACTGACACAGAGAACCGCTGGCGTGCTGTGGCTCCGGCCGTTGCGGCGGCGAATATCGGAATGTTGCCGATGGGGTCCAGCAAGGCGAACAGGGCCACGAACAGGTTGACCCCCAGATCGAGCGCGTTCATGGCCGGTCCCCGTTAGCCGATTCCTGACGTGACATCCCGTCTAGCCCTTCGGCCGGAGATCGTCGATGACCTCGCCCCTCGTATGCGACCCCCGCCTGATCGTCGGACTGGACCTGCCTTCGGTCGAGGCGGCCGAGGCGCTCGTCGATCGCGTCGGTGACGTGGTGGAGTTCTACAAGGTCGGGCTGACCCTCCTTGCGCGTCCAGGCGGCGTGGACTTCGCCCATCGCCTGAGGGCCCGGGGCAAGAAGGTCTTTCAGGACTGGAAGCTTCACGACATCGGGGCCCAGGTCGAAGGGGCGGCACGCTCGGTGGCGGAGGGTGGCTGCGACCTGCTCACGGTCCATGCCGAGCCCCAGGTCATGCGGGCGGCAGTGAAGGGCAGGGATGACCACGATACCCGGATCCTCGCGGTCACGGTCATGACCAGCCTTTCGGACGCCGATCTGAAGGAGATCGGCTATTCAGCCGGCGCGGCCGAGTTGGTCGAGGCACGCGTACGTCAGGCGCTGGACTGCGGGGTTGACGGCGTGGTCTCGAGCCCGCTGGAAGCCGCGCGCGTCAAGGAGATCGCGATTGCGGCGGGCCGGCCTGACTTTCTGATCGTCACGCCGGGCGTGCGGCCGTCCGGTGGCGATCCGGGCGACCAGCAACGGGTGGCGACGCCGGCAGAGTCCCTGAGAGCCGGTGCCACGCATCTCGTTGTGGCTCGACCGGTGATCGCGGCTGAGGATCCGCTGATGGCGGCAGCCCGCATTGCCGCCGAGATGGAGGTTGTGCGCTAGTCTTCGCCCGCAGCGGCGGATGCCGCCCCGGCCTGGCAGAAAGCCCGCGCCTGGCCGGCCAGGTCGAGGTAGCCGCCGTCCAGCGCAGCTTTGACCGCACCCTCGCAGTCGCCTTCGGCAAGGAGCGAGGTGACAGCCCTGCGAGCGGTCTCGAAGGCATCCTGCTTGTCCTTCAGCATCCGGGCGGCGCGACGATCGTCGGGCAGGCAGACGGCATACCACGGCGCATCAGCGCATCGGGCGACAAGGCGTGCCTCGCGCTCGGTCAGGATGCCGGCGTCCAGGGCGACAGTCCGACGCTCTGGTGCAGGAGTAACTGTCGTCTCGGGCGCGACGGGCTCGACTTCGGTGGCGGAAGGTGTCTCGCCCGATCGGCTACCGAGGACAGCAGCTGGCGCGTCGGCCACGATATCATTGCCGGGCAGGGGCACGATCTCGATGTCGGGAACTACGTATCGACAGACGAAGCGCCCATTCTCCGGACCGCATGACTGCAGCGTCGCCTGCACGGCCTGGGGCGCGGGCGTCGCAATCATAGCGGCAAGGATCAGGCTGATCATGACGACCTCCCAGGGTCAGAGAGGGCTATAGTTAACGCCGAGCGACCCTCGAACCTAATGAAATCTCGCGTTTGGGAGAGCGCGGGTCGCTCTGACCCGGCGGTCCGGATGAGACCACGAAATGACCTAAGATCACAGTTTGTTGATCAGCCAATCTGGGCCGCCGTCGCATCGGCGTCGCGCCTTTTCAACAGGGTCATCCCCCGCCCCGACGTGATTCGTGCGCAAAAGCGTGCGTCAAGGCGTTGACGGGTCGTTCACCATCTGCGCCCCATATGTGGGCTTGGGGAGCGCTTCGGCCACAAGATGATGTGGTTCAGGCGCAGGCGGCTCATTCGAGAATTTGTTCGGGATACAGACGACCATGGCTGGCGGTGAAGCGTTGAAGACGGTGGAAATCCAGTCGGTTGCGACCGCGCCGACGACCGAGAGGCCCCATCTGACAGTGGTGCGCTCCCTCGAATTGGACCGTTCGCGCGACGACCTGTTGACCGACTTCGGCAAGAAGACGCTGGAGGACCGCTACCTGCTGGCCGGCGAAAGCTATCAGGACATGTTCGCCCGGGTGTCCACGGCCTATGCAGACGACGCCGACCATGCCCAGCGCGTCTACGACTATATGTCCAAGCTGTGGTTCATGCCGTCGACGCCGGTTCTGTCCAACGGCGGGGCGGCGCGCGGCCTGCCGATCTCCTGCTTCCTGAACTCGGTGGCAGACAGCCTGGACGGCATCCAGCGCGTCTGGAACGAGAACGTGTCACTGGCCTCGAATGGCGGCGGCATCGGCACCTACTGGGGCGGCGTCCGTTCTATCGGCGAGAAGGTGAAGGGCGCGGGCCAGACCAGCGGCATCATCCCCTTTATCCGCGTGATGGACTCCCTGACGCTGGCGATTTCACAAGGCTCGCTGCGCCGAGGCTCTGCCGCCGTCTACCTCGACATCCACCACCCGGAGATCGAGGAGTTCCTGGAAATCCGGAAGCCCTCGGGCGATTTCAACAGGAAATCGCTGAACCTGCACCACGGCCTGAACATCACCGACGAGTTCATGGAAGCGGTGAAGGCGGGGGCCGACTTCGCTCTGCGTTCGCCCAAGACCGGTGAGACGATCAGGAAGGTCGATGCGCGCAGCCTGTGGCAGAAGATCCTGGAGATCCGCCTGCAGACCGGCGAGCCCTATCTGATCTTCTCGGACACGGTGAACCGGCAGATGCCGCAGCACCAGAAGGATCTGGGCCTGAAGGTCAAGCAGTCCAACCTGTGCTCCGAGATCATGCTGCACACCGGCCCAGACCACCTGGGCATCGATCGTACGGCGGTCTGCTGCCTGTCGTCGGTCAATGCCGAGAAGTTCCTGGAGTGGCGCGAGGAGCCCCGCTTCATCGAGGACGTGATGCGGTTCCTGGACAACGTCCTGGAGGACTTCATCACCCGCGCCCCGCCGGAGATGGCCGCCGCCGTCTATTCGGCCAAGCGCGAGCGGTCCGTCGGTCTGGGCCTGATGGGCTTCCACTCCTTCCTGCAGAGCCAGGGCGTGGCGTTCGAGTCCGCCATGGCCAAGTCGTGGAACATGCGGCTGTTCAAGCACCTGCGTCGCGAGGCCGACAAGGCCAGCCGCCTGCTGGCCGAGGAGAAGGGCCCCTGCGAGGACGCGGCCGAGCGCGGCGTCATGGAGCGGTTCAGCCACAAGCTGGCCATCGCGCCGACCGCCTCGATCTCGATCATCTGCGGCGGGACCTCGGCCGGCATCGAGCCGATCCCGGCCAACATCTATACCCACAAGACCTTGTCGGGTTCGTTCGCGGTCAAGAACCCGTACCTGGAGCAGCTGCTCGACGGCTATGGCAAGAACACCGACGCCACCTGGTCCTCGATCCTCGAGCACGAGGGCTCGGTCCAGCATCTGGACTTCCTGACCGACGACGAGAAGAGCGTGTTCAAGACCGCCTTCGAGCTGGACCAGCGCTGGGTCATCGAACTGTCGGCGGACCGCTCGGCCGACATCTGCCAGGCCCAGTCGATCAATCTGTTCATCCCCGGCGACGTGAACAAGTGGGACCTGCACATGCTGCACTGGAAGGCGTGGGAGACCGGCGTGAAGTCGCTCTATTACCTGCGCTCCAAGTCCGTGCAGCGCGCTGCCTTCGCCGGAGCCGAGGACAAGGCCGAGGCGTCGGAGCCTGATCCGAACCAGCCGGATCTCTTCTCGGCCGCCCGCACCGACTACGACGAGTGCCTAGCCTGCCAATAGGGCATTGAACCGATTGGCTCCCTCGCCTTTATGGGAGGGAGACATTCGGAGCCCGACCATGAACACCGCCGCCCGCGATGCCGGCCTCAAGCTGCTGCGTGACTATGCCCTTATCGCCGGAGAGGCAGTAACCGGCGACAAGCGCATCGCCGTCGACGACCCGGCGACGGGCGAGACCATAGGTCATGTGCCCGATCTGGGCGTCGTCGAGACCGAGCGGGCGATACAAGCCGCGCATGCCGCCTTTCCGAACTGGTCGCGCAGCGATCCGCACAAGCGGGCGACCTTCCTGCGCGACTGGGCCCGGCTGATCGACGAGAACCTCGATGGCCTCGGCGGCCTCATGGCGCTGGAGAACGGCAAGCCGTTCGAGGAGGCGCGCGGCGAGGCCGTCTATGCCAACAGCTTTCTGAAGTGGTTCGCCGGCGAGGCCGAGCGCCTGCTGGGCGACACCCAGGACAGCCCGCTGGGCCACGTCATCGTCACCTTCCGCGAGGCGGTCGGGCCCTGCGCCCTGATCACGCCGTGGAACTTCCCGGCGGCCATGTTGACCCGGAAGCTGGGGCCGGCCTTCGCCGCCGGCTGCACCGCCGTGGTCAAGCCGGCCAGCCAGACGCCGTTCACCGCCATCGCCCTGGTGGAACTGGCCTACAAGGCCGGTCTGCCCAAGGGCGCGCTGAGCGTCGTCACGGGCGATGCGGCCACCATCGGCGGGGTGCTGACGGCCTCGCCCCTGATCCGCAAGCTCAGCTTCACGGGCTCGACCCCCGTGGGACGCAAGCTGGCGCAACAGTGCGCGCCCACGTTGAAGCGCCTTTCGATGGAGCTCGGCGGCTCTGCGCCCCTGATGGTGTTCGAGGACGCGGACCTCGATCTCGCCGTCACCGAGACGATCAAGGGCAAGTTCAGGAACTCTGGCCAGACCTGCGTCTGCCCGAACCGCGTCTATGTTCAGGCCTCGGTCGCCGAGGCCTATGCGGCCAAGCTGGCAGAGGCCGTGGCGCAGATCCCGGTCGGCCCTGCCTTCGAGGAGGGCGTCAAGGTCGGCCCCCTGATCGAGGACAAGGCGGTGGCCAAGGTCGAGGATCACCTGAAGCGGGTCGTGGCGTCGGGGGCTCGCGTCCTGACCGGCGGGGCGCGCCACGCGCTGGGTGGCCGCTTCTTCCAGCCGACGGTGACGCTGGGCGGCGACGACACCCTGTTCCGCGAGGAAGAAACCTTTGGCCCGCTGATCCCCGTCTTTCCGTTCGAGACGGAAGAGGAATGCCTTCGGAAGGCCAACGACAGCGAGTTCGGCCTGGCCTCCTACGTCTTCACCCGCGACCTGGACCGCGCCATACGAATCGGGCGGGGCATCGAAGCTGGCATGATCGGGATCAACACCGCCCTCATGTCGACCGCGATCGCGCCCTTCGGCGGGATCAAGGCGTCCGGCTATGGCCGCGAGGGCTCAACGCATGGCATCGACGAATACATCGAGATCAAGCAGGTGACCTTGGCGCTGAAGTAGGGCGGGAGCATTTCAGCGCGGAGATGCGCGGCGGGAAGCTTTGCCTTAAGGTGAGGGCGATCTCGTCGGAGAGAGCCCCATGGCCACCGCCCTCAGCCGCCGGTCCGCCGGCCTTCTGATCCTGACCATCCTCGTCGGACTGGCGCATCACGCCGACCATGTGCTGCGGGTCGACCACAGCGGCTGGCCGTTCCGCCCGGACGTCACGCCCTTCACCTACAGCCTGGCGGCCTATCCGATCCTGCTGTTCGCGCTCCTGGGCCCGGCGCGGCTGATCTGGCTGCGCTGGGCGCTGCTGGCGGCGGGCACGGCCTTCACCCTGTGGGCCCACACCCAGGTCGAGACCCCCTGGATGCAGTATGTCATGTGGGCGGAGAACCGGAGCCTCGATCCTGCCACGGCCCAGTTCCAGAACGCCTTCTGCATCCGATCGCCCGGACTGGGCGTGGCGGCGGTCGTGATCTCCATGACGCTGAACGTCCTGCTGTCGGCCTCGACCCTGTCGGTGCTGTGGGACGGCCTGAAGCGCAACGCGGCCCGGTCGGATCACCCAGGCTGAGCCTCTACCGCGTTCGCGCCACGCCTTCTCGCCGGTCGTCGGCACCGCCGTCCCAGGCCCAGCCGTCCGGTCCCTGTCGCCACAGGCCGCCGTGCAGGCCGGATGTCTCGGACTGGTTGGGGGCGAGCACTACGCCGCCGGCCGCCAGTTGCTCTGTCAGGGTGGGGCCGAAGCGGGCCGTGTCGGCCCCGAAGCCCGAGCCTCGCGCCACCAGATTGGGCAGGTCGATGGCCGCCTGCATCGGCAGGCCCCAGACCAGCGTCCCGATCAGGACCTTGGCGTTGTAGGCCAGGATCGAGGGGCCGCCTGGTGACCCTACGGCCCCAACCAGTCGCCCGTCGCGGTCCAGGACGATGACCGGCGCCATCGACGACCGCGGCCGCTTGCCCGGCGCGACTGCATTGGCTGCCTCGCCGCCGTCCGGCCGGGTCGGGTTGAACGAGAAATCGGTAAGCTGGTTGTTCAGGAAGAAGCCCGCCGCCATCCGGCCGGAGCCGAAGACGCTCTCGACCGTGGTGGTCATCGAGACGGCGTCCCCCTCTGCGTCGACGACCACGAAATGGCTGGTGCCAGCGGGCTCGGTGGTCGCGTCGGCGGCCCGGAAGATGCCGCCGGGGGGCGTGCCGGGCTCGGCGGCCCCGGTCAGGCCGGGTGCCAGGGCAGCGCGTGAGATGACATAGTCTTCGTCCAGCAACCCCGCGACGGGCACGCCAACAAAGGCAGGATCGCCGACGTAGCGGTCGCGGTCGGCGTACATCAGTCGCTGGATCTGGGCGAAGGCGATCCAGGCCTCGGCACTTGTCTCGCCCTGGGCGAGGGCGGGCGCGACCGCCGGTGCCTCGGCCATGGCCAGAAGCTGCAAAACCGCGACACCGCTCGACG
>JADCBH010000135.1 GCA_020253595.1 Brevundimonas sp. | reverse complement strand
CGCCTGCGCGCCCGGCTCGAGGTGGAATCTCACAGCATAGGGGGCCGCGATCTGACGCACCTGCCCACGATGCTCCGGGCACGGATGAAGCCGTTCCTCGGCTCTCAGCTCGTCCAGCCGCTGGTCCAGATAGAGCCGCCGTTGGTGCAGCAGGCCATAGGATGCCGCCCAGGCGTCGTGCTCGACCTCCAGCCAGACCGCGCCCTCCGCGTCGCGCCGCTCCACCGTGGTCTTCCAGGCGCGACCATAGAGGCGCGGCCCCAGCAGCTCGGCCTTCCAGCCACCCAGGGGTTCGGCGAAGGCCGTCTCGCCCAGGGTCAGCGTCGAATGACCGGGTGAGAGCCGTAACCCCTGCCGGTCCGCCGCCCGGGGCGTCCAGCCGCAGCCGGTGATCAGCCGGTCCCGCCCGCAGACGATCTCCATCGCCAGAGGCTGGGCGCAGGCGGTCTCGGACCAGGCGCCTTTCCCGGGCGGTCCGGCATCGGTCATGATGGTGAGAAGGGGCGACCGGATCCGTGCCAGGCCCCCGACTGTTCCGCTGGCACCGCCCGGAATCTCAGCGTGTTCATCGTGGGCGCGGGCGGCCGCGACGCGCGCCGGGGTGGAGGCTCCACCGCCCTGAAACGCGGTCAGTCGACCGTCAGGCAGGACTTGCAGGCGCAATGCCGTCGTCAACCGCACGATCGCGCCCGACACCGCTTCCGGTGCAGGCTCCGACAACTGCGAAAGCGCCTCGTTCAGGGCCAGAAGATCGAGCAACAACTCGAGCCCGGCCTCTGGGCTTCGGCTGGCGTGGGATCCGTCCCCGGCCACGGTCGCCCGCAAGGTGCCCCCCAGACGGCCCAAGGCGGCACGCCTTATTCGCTGACCCGGCGCACCGGCCAGGACAGCGCCAGCCACCGCCGAGGCGACCAGGCGTTCCGCCTGACCCGCCTGTCCCCCCGGCGGCCGCAACAGCTGGCGCGCCTGACGGCCCAGGATGTCGGCCAGACGGAAGCGGTCGGCGTCGCTCGCCACTGCCCCCATGCGCCGAGCCGCGCAGGCCAGGTTGAACGTGCGTCGAGCCAGGATCTGCGGGTCCCAGGCGAACGGCGACCACCGGGCGAAGGTCTGGGCCCAGGCCAGCGTGAGCCTGAGCGCCTCCCGAGCGCCGCGCTCGTCATGCAGCATCAGCGACGGCAGCCAGGCAAAGGCATGCAGGTCGGTGGCAAAGGCCTTGGATGGGCTCGGCCGGTTCCAGGGATCACCCCCGGCCTCGACCTCCATATGCGTCCCGGACAGGTGGAATTTGCCCGACAGGATCGCCTTGCCCACCGCAGCCTCGACGGGGCGGAAATCGCGCGGAGAGGCGGCGAAGGCCACCGCTTTTCCGGCCGCCAGGGTCTGGGCATAGCCGGGCAGACCGTAGAGCTCGATCCACATCTGCCGCGTCAGCATCCGCCCGGCGATGGCCGGCCACAGCTGCGGGCCGGTGGCCACGCCCGCGCTCTTGACCGGCGTGCGCATCGGCGCGCCCCTCAGGCCCGGGATCGCGTCCGGCCCCACGGCGGGGGGCGAGCGATCGGCAAAGGGGCCGATCGGGTTCAAGCTCCCCCTCCAGAGCGCGCACCCTTCAGAGCCGCGATGTTCGCGGCATAGGCGGACGGACCGCCCTTGAACACGGCCGTTCCGGCGACGAGGGCATCGGCTCCCGCGGCCACACAGGCCCCGGCGTTCAGGGCGGTGACCCCGCCGTCCACCTGCAGGTAGGCCTTCGAACCGGCCGCGTCGAGCAGGCTCCGGGTCCGTTCGATCTTCTTCAGGGCGCTGTCGATGAAGGACTGCCCACCGAAGCCGGGGTTGACCGACATCAACAGCACCAGGTCGACCAGATCGATGACCTCCTCCAGCACCGCCAGCGGCGTGCCGGGGTTCAGCACCACGCCCGCCTTGGCCCCCAGTTGCCGGATACGGCCCAGCGTGCGGTGCAGGTGCGGCCCGCTTTCGGGATGAACGCTCAGTATATCAGCTCCGGCCGCCCGATAGGCCTCCAGCCAGGGATCGACTGGCGCGACCATCAGGTGAACGTCGAACGGCAGGCTGGTGTGGGGCCTAAGGGCCTTCACCACGTCAGGGCCGATGGTGATGTTGGGCACGAAGTGTCCATCCATCACGTCGACGTGAACCCAGTCCGCACCGGCCGCCTCGATCGCGGCCACCTCTTCGCCAAGCCTAGCGAAGTCGGATGCGAGGATGGACGGGCAGATCAGGGGTGGGTTCGCCATGCCCTGCGATTAGGACGGGTGGACGGCGCGGGCAAGCGCTGCAAAGCCTTCTGGGGCCCCCGGGTTGGCTTCCCGGCCGCACGCCACTAGGTTCCGCGCCAATCGGCCGGACGCGACGGCCACCCCGCTATCAGGAGACTCCCCATGGACGATCTGGCTCCCCGCAAGACCGACACGGCCGCCCGCGAGAACCCGCTGGGCGTCGACGGCTTCGAGTTCGTCGAGTTCACCGGCCCCGACCCCCAGGCCATGATCCGCCAGCTGGAGGTGCTGGGCTTCGTCCAGACGCACCGCAATCCGAAGAACGGCGTGGTGCGTCTCAAGCAGGGCGACATCAGCTTCCTCGTCCACGCCGAGCCCAAGGGTCACGCAGGCGAGTTCGCGCGGGACCACGGACCGTCGGCCAACGGCATGGCCTTCCGCGTCGCCGATGCGAAAGCCGCCTATGAGGGCGCGGTCGCGCGCGGGGCCCATTCGGCCGAGATGCATGACGGCGGCGCGCTGGGCGACGGGGCCTATGTGCTGCGCGGCATCGGCGGCTCGCTGCTTTATCTCGTCGATTCCTACGGCGAGAAGGGCTCGCTGTATGACGGTTGGGACGAGATCGAGGGCTGGGAAGAGGCCGAGCGCAAGAACAACGTCGGCCTCTATCTGCTGGACCACCTGACCCACAACGTCCGGCGCGGCCAGATGCGCACCTGGTCGGGCTTCTACGGCGAGGTCTTCGCCTTCGAGGAGCAGAAGTATTTCGACATCAAGGGCAAGGCGACGGGCCTGTTCTCGCAGGCGATGATCGCGCCCGACCGCGCCATCCGCATCCCCTTGAACGAGAGCCAGGACGAGAACTCGCAGATCGAGGAGTTCCTGCGGCGCTACAACGGCGAGGGCATCCAGCACATCGCGCTCGCCACCGACAACATCTTCGAGACGGTCGAGACGCTGAAGGAACGCGGCGTGCCCTTCCAGGACACGATCGAGACCTACTTCGAACTGATCGACAAGCGCCTGCCCAACCACGGCGAGGACGTGGCGCGGATGCGCAAGAACCGCATCCTGATCGACGGCTCCGATGAGGACGGCCTGCTCTTGCAGATCTTCACCCAGGACATGTTCGGCCCGATCTTCTTCGAGATCATCCAGCGCAAGGGCAACCAGGCGTTCGGTGAGGGCAACTTCCAGGCCCTGTTTGACTCCATCGAGCTCGATCAGATCCGTCGCGGCGTCATCAAGGTCGACGCCCATTAAGGTCGCGCCTCCTCACTGGATGCCGTTCCTCGGCCCGCTGGCGGCGGCGATCGTCGGCGGGCTGGTGGGCCAATTCGGCCTGGGCGGCGGCTTCTGGACGGTGCTGATCGCCGCGCTGGTGGGGGGTTGCGCGCCCATCATCGCGTATCGGCTGTGGAAGTGGTCGCACCACAAGCGGGAGCCCTGATGTTCGCCGGGCCTACGTCCGTTTCTGACGTGGGTGGATGCTAGGCTTGCGTTCTGGGCCTGAGCTCAACGGGCTGCAACGACGCGAGGCGGACGCCATGGACTCCCTGGACGACCTGGACTCCATGGACTCCTTGGACTCCTTGGACTCCTTGGACTCGTTGGACTGTATTCTTCGTTCGCCCGACGCCGCTGGACCCGGCCACGCCGGTCGGTGCACGATGGCGACGTGCCTCACTGGAATGGACCCCGCCGCATGACCTTCCGCGTCCTCGCCGGCCTCGCCGCCGCTCTCACACTCGCCGCGCCTGCGGCAGCCCAGGATGCGCCCCGCTGGGCTTTCGCCATCCACGGCGGGGCCGGCGTCATCGAGCGCGCTGATCTTTCGCCGGAACAGGACGCCGCCTATCGCGCATCGCTGTCGCGCGCGCTGGAGGCCGGGGCCGCTATTCTGCGCGATGGGGGCTCGTCGCTGGACGCCATTCAGACGGCCATCCAGATCATGGAGGACGATCCCCTGTTCAACGCGGGCCGGGGTGCCGTCTTTACCGCCGAGGGGCGAAACGAGCTCGATGCGGCCGTCATGAACGGTCGCGACCTGTCCGCCGGGGCCGTCGCGGGCTTGACCACGACCCGCCACCCGATCGCCGCCGCCCGCGCCGTGATGGAGCAGTCGCCGCACGTCATGCTGATCGGGCAGGGGGCCGATACCTTCGCCGCCGCCCAGGGTCTGGAACAGGTCGATCCGTCCTATTTCTTCACCGAGCGTCGCTGGCGCGGGCTGGAAAACTTCCTACGCGAACGGAACCTGCCCATCCCCGCGCGCCCGGCCGGTGCCCCTGCCCCCGGCATGGCCTCGCTGGAACCGGCTCCGCCGCTGAACGAGCGCAAGTTCGGCACGGTCGGTGCCGTGGCGCTGGATCAATCCGGCACGCTCGCGGCCGGGACCTCGACCGGGGGCACCACGGGCAAGCGCTGGGGCCGTGTCGGCGACGTGCCGGTTCTGGGAGCCGGCACCTATGCGTCCAACCGCGACGGCTGCGCGGTCTCAGCCACCGGTGATGGAGAGTTCTACATCCGCGCCACGGTCGCCCGTGACATCTGCACCCGCATCGCCGCCGGCGCATCGTCCGAAGCCGCCGGTCAGGCCGAGGTCGACGACGCCCTGTCGCTCGGCGGCTACGGCGGGGTCATCGTGGTCGATGCGAACGGCGTGCCCGGCTTCGCCATGACGACATCGGGCATGTACCGGGGGGCGGTGACCTCAACGACCCCGGCGTCGGTCGCCATCTATGCCGACGAGGACTGAAATGATCCAGGCCGTCGATCTGGCAGACAAGTTCTCGACCTTTCACGAGCCCTGGCGGCCGCGCATCGCCGCGCAGCTGAATGGCCAGGACGTGCGGCTGGTGAAGGTCCAGGGCCTGTTTCCCTGGCATCGTCACGCCGACGCCGATGAGATGTTTCTGGTCTGGAAAGGTCGCTTCCGCGTCGAGTTCCGTGATCGGATCGTCACCCTTGAACCCGGCCAGTTCCTTGTCGTTCCGCGCGGTGTCGAGCACCGGACCGGGGCGGACGAGATGGCCGAGGTTCTGGTCTTTGAGCCATCCGAGGTCGTCAACACCGGGGACGCGCCCGTCTCTGAATACACGGCGCCGGCCGGAGTGGCGGTGTAGGATGGCGAGCCGTGACATCCCCGGCGTCATCGCGCCTCCGCCCCTGATCTATCTCGGCTTCCTCGCGCTCGGCTGGGG
>JADCBH010000134.1 GCA_020253595.1 Brevundimonas sp. | reverse complement strand
GCAACGGTGGTGTGTCTCCTCCCCGTTCGCCGCTTGGCGAATGGGGAGGGGGACCGCGAAGCGGTGGAGGGGCTCTTGGCCCGCGGGCATCCTCGCCGAGGGAAGAACCCCTCCGTCTGCTCGCAAAGGGCTCGCATCCACCTCCCCATCGCTGCGCGACGGGGAGGAGACGCCGTCACCCCCGCAGTTTCCGTGTCAGCGCCTCGACGTCGCGGGCGATCTGGTCGTCGGTCGCGAGCAGTTCCTCGATCTTGCGCACGCCGTGGAGCACCGTGGTGTGGTCGCGCCCGCCGAAGCGGCGGCCGATGTCGGGGTAGGACCGGGTCGTGTGCTGCTTGCACAGATACATGGCGATCTGGCGCGGGCGGGCGACGGCGCGGGTGCGGCGCTCGCTGAGCAGGTCGGCCTGCTTCATCGAGAAGTGCTCGGCCACCGTCTTCTGGATCTCGTCGACGGTGATGCGGCGCTCGGGTCCGCCGCGCAGGGCGGAGCCGAGCAGGGCCACGGCCTCGTCGGCGGCCAGCGTCGACAGGCGCGGTCCGGCGGCGGCGGCCAGGGTGTTGATCGCGCCTTCCAGTTCGCGCACCGAGCCGGGGGTGCGGTCGACCAGCTGTTCCAGGACGTCGCGGGGCGCTTCGCCTGCGACCAGGCCCATGCGGGCGAAGGCGGCGATGCGGTTCTGGGCCACGGCGATCTTGAGCGCGCGGTCGGCAGGTTCGACCGGGCAGGTCAGACCGGCGGAGAGGTGGCTGCGCAGGCGCGGTTCGACCTCGGTCAGGGCCATCGGCGGGCGGTCGGCCGACAGGACGATGCGCTTTCCGTCCTCGATCAGGGCCGTCAGCGTCGAGAGCAGCTCTTCCTGGGTCGAGGCCTTGCCGCCGACGAACTGGACGTCGTCCAGCAGCAGCATGTCGGCGGTGCGCAGGCTTTCCTTGAAGGCGGCGGTCGACCGGTCCTGCATGGCCTTGACGAAGGTCGACAGGAAGCGCTCGGCCGTCAGGTAGACGACCTTGGCGTCCGGGCGCAGGCGCTGGGCCTCCCAGGCGATGGCGTTGAGCAGGTGGGTCTTGCCGTAGCCGTAGGGGCCGCAGAAGAAGATCGGATTGAAGTGGCCGTCGGCCCAGCTGGCCGTCTGGCGGGCGATGGCGAGCGCGAAGGCATTGCCCTGACCTTCCACGAAGCTGTCGAAGGTCAGGCGTTCCTGCAGGCCGGCGGCGCGCACGGCGCGGGCGCCGTCAGTGACGGGGCCGATGGTCGTTGCCACCGGTGTCTCGAGCCCGGCCGACGAAAGCGCCTGGACCGCCATGGCCGAGGCCGGGGTCACGGCCGGCACCTCGGCGCGGCAGCGGACCTCGAGACGGCGCGACAGGCCGTCGAGGCCCAGCCAAAGCTCATTGAGGCGACGCAGGGCGTTCTTGCGGACCCAGTCGCGGGCGTAGCCTGTGGGGGTGACGAGGATCAGCTGGCCCGAACCGTCGGCGCGCACGGCTGAAGGCGCGATGTAGGAGCTGAACGGACCTTCCCCGATCTCGGCGCGAAGACGCGTCGCCGCCTCCGTCCAGATGCGATCCGGATCGGTCATTCCCGCTGCCGCCAGTCCCGTCGACGCCACTCCCAGTCCCCCCATCTAGATCTCCCGCCATCCATAATCACTGCTGCCCGGAACCCTGCGTTCCGGGCCCGACGCCGGGCCGACTGAACGGGGACGACTTCTCCGTGCCGGCGAAGCGGTGCTTCGACGGTGGGGTCGGCCCAGCGAACAGACATCTCCCGCCGGTACGAGGCTGTGCCCCGCTCCGTCTTCATCCGTGATGGGATGGAAGTGCGTTAGGAGGGAAAACTTACGCCGGGAGCGGCGGGGGTCAACGCTGATTCGTTGACGAATCGGCAACTAAATTCGTTGACAGGGCCAAGTGCTAATCCTGCTTGGGAAAATGCCGATTTCGCGCGTCCGGCGAGCGCGAATTCCCTCATGATCACTTATCCGCACACGGCGAAACGGCGAGTAGGCTTGAGCCTACTCGCCGTTGAAATCGTTAGATTTTCGCGTGACAGACCGATGACGGCCGGTCGGAAGCCCGTCTCAGGCGGCCGACATTTTCTTCAGCTGGGCGGCCAGGCGCGACACCTTGCGCGAGCCCGTAGTCTTGTGAACGACGCCCTTGGTGACGGCGCGCATCAGCTCGGACTGGGCGGTGACGAAGGCGCCCTTGGCGGCCTCGGCATCGCCACCGGCGACGGCTTCCTGGAACTTCTTCAGGAAGGTGCGCACGCGGGTGCGGCGCGACTTGTTCACTTCGGTCCGCGCGGCGATCTTGCGGATCGCTTTCTTGGCGCCGGGGTTGTTGGCCATTCGTCAGAACCTATCAACGGAAACGCCGCGGACACCCCGTCCACGGCGCGGAAATCTTCAAGAGGGCGGGCGTATAGCGGATGGGGCGCGGTCGGGCAAGGGAGGGATTAGGGATTAGGGATTAGAGAGAATGCCGCATCGGGATCATCCGCTGCGCCTCGCTCCGAAAACCGAAAATCCCTATTCCCTAATCCCTAATCCCTAATCCCTACCGCCCCCGGAACTCCGGCTTCCGCTTCGCGACGAAGGCGGCCATGCCTTCCTTCTGGTCCTCGAAGGCGAACAGGGAGTGGAACAGGCGGCGTTCGAACTGGACGCCCTGCGTCAGGGTCGTCTCGAGGGCGGCGTTGACCATCTCCTTGTTGGCCATGACCGCGAGCGGGCTCTGGGCGGCGATGCGGGCGGCGATCTTGCGGGTCTCCTCCAGCAGCTGGTCGTGGGGGAAGACGCGCGACGCCAGGCCCGCGCGTTCGGCCTCGGCGGCGTCCATCATCCGGGCGGTCAGGACCATGTCCATCGCCTTGGACTTGCCCACCAGCCGGGTCAGGCGCTGGGAGCCGCCGATGCCCGGCGCGACGCCCAGGTTGATCTCGGGCTGGCCGAACTTGGCTTTCTCACTGGCCACGATGAAGTCGCACAGCATGGCCAGCTCGCAGCCACCGCCGAGCGCGAAGCCGTTGACCGCGGCGATGATGGGTTTGCGGAACCGGACGATCCGGTCGTGGCCGTGGGCGAAGAAATTTCCCCGGTACATTTCGGCATAGGTCTGGTCCGCCATCTCCTTGATGTCGGCGCCGGCGGCGAAGGCCTTGTCGCCCGAGCCGGTCAGGATCAGGCAGCGGACCGTGTCGTCATGCTCCACCGCGTCGAGGAAGGCGGCCAGGTCTGCGAACAGGGCCGAGTTCAGCGCATTCAGCGCCTCGGGCCGGTTCAGGCTGACCACCGCATAGCCGTCGGCGTGCCGCTCGATCAGCAGATTGGCATAGGTGTCGGACATGAGCGTCTCCGTGGGCAACCGGGTCTCTCTAACATCCGCTCATCCCGGCGAAAGCCGGGACCCAGTGCTTTTGTGAGGCAGGACCGGGATTCACGCACTGCTGCTGTTCTGCCATCCATCGCCCAAAGACCTGGGTCCCGGCTTTCGCCGGGATGAGCGGAAGAAGGAAAAGCGCGCGGGCCGGGGGTGAGGCGAGCGAGAGGATCACGGCGGAGGAGGGCCTGCGCGGCCCAGCCGGGCCAGGCGGCGGCGTTCCGCGCGGTTCAGCGGGGCCGATGTCGAAACACTCTGCACTTCGTCCACATCGTCCACTCTTGAGACGGCGCGCCGGGGCCGGGCGGCGTGAAACAGGGCCGGGTCGAGCGCCAGGCGTTCGGCCACCTCGGTGATGGCGTCGATGCGGGCGTCCTTGGCGTCCTCCCCGGCACGTCGCAGCCGGGCCTCCTCGCGGACGTCTTCGCGGGCGGCCTCGCGCTCGCGGGTGCGTTCGGGAACGGTGAGCTCGGCGTGCAGCTTTTGCCAGCGCAGCGCCTCGGCGATGCGGCCCTGGCCGATCGCGCGTGACAGCCCCTGCCAGGCCAGATCGGCGAGATCGACCCGTTCGAGCCGCACATCGGGTTCGGGCAAGGGGTGCTCGGGCACCGGATCGGGCTGGTCGGCACGCCGCCAGCCCTCCTCGCGGGCGCGCTTCCAGAAGGCCGAGAGGCCGAGATCGAAGCGGGCGCAGACGACCTCGGCAGGCGCGCCGTCCAGAAAGGCGTCACGCGCGGCGGCCCAGGTCTCGGGGGATCGGATGCGATAGGTCTGGCGAACGTCGGTCATGACGGAGAGCCTGACATGCGGCTACGTCAAAATCGGACGTAGGGGGGCAAGGCTCTGGGGTTGGCGAAGGGATCGCCACCGGATCAATGTCCGCCCTCGGGACAGGTCAGAATGTCCGCTTTCGACCCGTTGCGGACATTCGGCTCATGGCCGAAAACAGGTCATGACCCCGGTCGCTCAAGCCATGTTGTACGCCTTTAATGCGATCTCGATCGCAGCAATGGTCACAGGGTTCGTAGGCGCAGCCCATTTCTTACCGGTCTGGTGGGCATTGATGCGTAAGCGCAAGCCTGAACCCCGAAACATCAAGTGGTCCCTGATTTCAGCAGGCATTTTCGTCGCCTTAGTAGGAGCGTGTTTCGGGGTCGGTGGCATTGCTGAGTTGGCCGGGGGGTGGGGCTGACGATAGGTCCGCCTTCGACCCGTTGCTGACCGTGGAGGGCCTCAGTTCCTGTCGCGCTCAGCCCGAAATAATGCCCGATTGCTCGATCAGGTCGAGTGCTGCCACGGCCGCTACGGAGGCACCAATGACCCGCCAGAACTGTAGAAAGCGGTGATCGGACCCGTAGGCGAGGAGGTCGCGCTCCTCCTCGAAATACCGCTCGGAGTCGCCCTCTCTGATCTCCTGCAGTCTCCGCAGCCGAGTTGCCTCTGACCGTGCGGCAAAGAGCTTGGGCACCAGCATTAATGCCAGCCCAAACGCAAGAAGGATGGAGGAGGCAATCATGGGTTGATTTATTGGATGAATATGGATCGAGTCAATGTCCGTTATCCACCCATCTCAGACCTCCTTCGGCACCGTTTGCGGGCTTCACAGGTCCGCGCGGGCCTGACACGCTGGAGGGATGTGCAACCTCTACCGCATGCGTTCGGGACCCGGCGACATCCTCGCCCTGACGCGGGCGATGGCGAACCAGGCGGGCAATCTGGAGCCGCGCGACCTGTATCCGGACTAT
>JADCBH010000133.1 GCA_020253595.1 Brevundimonas sp. | reverse complement strand
GGCGCGATCAAGGCGGGCCTGGATGCCGGGGCCCCCACCCAGCAGCTGGCCTTCCCGTCGGGCGGTCTTGCCCGCTGGGCCGCGGCCATGCCCGCCATGTTCCCCGCCGGCACCGGCCCGGACGCCGTCCCCTCGACCAAGGCCAAGGCCGAGATCTGGTCGGACCGCGCGGGCTTTGAGGCCAGGGCCGCCGAATACCAGGCCGCCACTGCCCGTCTGCGGGACGCCATCGCCGCCGGCGACAGCGCCGCCGCCAGCGAAGCCTGGACCGCCGCCCGCGCCACCTGCGGTTCCTGCCACGACGCCTACCGGTCGTAGGGGATCAGCGCGCCGCGTCCAGCACGCGCCGGACCCGTCTCAGCCGCGCCACCGTGTCGGGCAGGGACCCGTCGTCGAGCTGATCTGCGATGCCTGCCATCCCGGCTTCCATCGCAGCGATCGCCTCATCCCGGAAGCGCCGCCCGTCTTCGGTCAGGACAACCCGCTTGGCCCGGCCGTCGGTCGCGTCGGCGCGCACGGCGATGAAGCCCCGGCCCTCCAGCACCTTGAGCGAATGGGTCATGGTCGGCTTGGTCACCTGCATGGCCGAGGCCAGCTGCGCCGGTGTCCGGTCGTCGCCCAGCCGCACCATGTGGTTCAGGATGGCGAAGTGGGCGATGTGCACCCCGTCCGGCAACACCTTAAGGAACAGGGCCGAGGACAGCTGATGCAGGATGCCGATCTCGTTGAAGAAGGCGAACAGGCCATTCTCGTCGCTCGCCGTCATCGCCGTCTCCTTGCCCGTCAGGTCACCAGCTTGGCCGTCAGCGGCCAGCGCGGGCTGGGCGCTACCGTCGGACCATAGCCGACCCGCGCCAGCATCTGCACGACCCCGCCGTCCGGGGCCAGCCGCGCATGGACGCGGTCATACAGCGGCTTCATCTCGGGATACTCCTGTAGCGCCTGGCTCAGCGGCTGCATCGACAGGCCCTCGCGCGTCGTCGCAAGGTTCAGACGCACCCAGTCCCGCCCGGCGGAGATCTGCGTCGTCCGCCGGTTGTCGGCCGTGACCATCCACAGATGCCCCATCGCCGTGTCGGCATTGGCATAGACCGCCGCCAGCCCCTGCTTGAACACCTCGCTGTTCGGGTCCGCCAGCGCCTGCCGGTTCATCATCCCCGTCACGCCCAGCGTGTCGAACAGCGGCCCGGTGAAGTCGATCCCGTCGGGATTTCGCTCCACCTCGCCCCGCCCGATGCGGAACAGGTCGACGCTCTCCTGCCAGGTGCGGGGCGTCTCGATCTCGATGGTCAGGGCGCGGTGCGTGACGGCCCGCAGATCGCGGATCGACCGCGGCTCCACCGACCCGGCCACGACATGGCCCTGCCTCGCCGCCGCAATCACCGAAGCCAGCCGCGCCGGTTCGACCGCACGCGCCGTGTCATAGGGTTCCTTGTTCGATCGCCGCTCGAGGACGTGGGCGAACAATGGATCGGGCTGCGCCGATCCCGGCTGTCCGAACCTGGCGACTGCAACCCGGTCCGTCGTCAGCCTTGCCGGGTCCTCTCCGTCCGGGAACAGCTCCAGCGTCACGCCCACGCCCCGCTCGGCCGCCGCCAGCGTCATCAGCTCCAGAAAGCAGCCAAGGCCAAGGGTGATCTGGCGGTTGAAGGGGTCGGTCTGGGGCAGCATCCGCTCGGTGTCGACCCGCAGGGTCACCTCACCCGGCATCCGCACGTCGGCGATCCACGGCTGACGATTGTGCGGATTGGGAGCCAGGATCGCATAGCTCAGCGCATGCAGTCGCACGTCGGGATATCCGTCCTCCGCTGCCGCCTTCCAGGGCTGCAGCGCCCGCTCGGGCGTCCGTGTGGTCAGCCAGGCCGTAGCCCCGCCGCCCGCCGCCAGGACCACGCCGCCGCCCGCCAGGGCCAGGAACTGTCGCCGCTTCATCGCCGCTCTCCGCTCGCAGATAATTCGATGTCAAACAAGTAGCGTTCGACATCTAACTTGTCAATCGCAGCAATACGGATGTCCGTCACTCCCAATGCGCGAAGCGGAGCGGGAGCGGGAGTACTCCCTACTCCCTACTCCCTACTCCCTACTCCCTACTCCCTAAGCCCTATTCCCCGGGCCCTAGACCTTCGCCGACCGTCCCCGGACCCAGGCATAGAGCGCGAACGCCAGCACCGCGAACACCGCGATGCCCGACATCATGGCCGGCCAGGTCGAGCCCTCGGGCAGCATGGCGAAGGGTGCGTCGTTTCCGGTGGAGACGATCACCCCGGCCGTCATGACCAGGAACAGGCTCTCGCCCACGATCAGGCCCGACGCCAGCAGCACGCCCATGCGGCGACCCACGTCGGCGAACCGGGTGGTCTTGATCGCCTTGTCGTAGATCCAGCCGCACACGGCCCCGATCACCAGCAGGGTGGTCACGGCGGCGGGCAGGTAGAAGCCGATGCCCACGGCCAGCGGCGGCAGCTTCATCCGACCCTTGGTCGCGGCGTTCAGCCCGGCGTCCAGAACGATGATGACCGCCCCGATGCAGGCCCCCAGCCCGATCAGGTCCCAGCGCAGATCGCCGCCGATGACGCCGCGCGCCAGCGCCGAGATCAGCGTGGCCTGGGGCGCCGCCAGCGGCTCATCGGCAATACCCGTCGGGCCACCCTCGAACCCGAAGGCCTTGTTCAACAGGTTGAGGATCAGCGGAATGACAATGGCGCCGGCGATGACGCCGACGATCAGGGCCGCCTGCTGGCGCCACGGAGTCGCCTGCACCAGCTGGCCGGTCTTGAGGTCCTGCAGGTTGTCATTGGCGATGACCGCCACGGCGAAGACGATCGCCGTCACGATCAGGGCAAAGGCCACCACCGAAGGATCGGCGGGCAGGCCGGCGAGGGACAGCACGCCCAGCATCAACACCGAGGCGATGACGATGGCCAGGATGCCGACGCCCGACACCGGGCTGTTCGACGAGCCGATCAGCCCGGCCATGTACCCGCAGATAGCGGCCACGGCGAAGCCGATCAGGACCACATAGACCAGCCCCCCGGCCACCAGCAGCGCGGTCGAGCCGGCCAGCGTCGGGTTGCTTTGCGCGAACCAGGCCAGGATGAAGCCGATGCCGATCAGACAGGCGACCGACAGCCCGGCGACGATATTGATCGGGATGTCCTGCTCGGTCCGGTCCAGCACCGCGCCGTCCTGACGGCGACGGTTGGCGGCCAGGGCCGAAGACAGGCCGCTGACCAGCGGTCCGGCCAGTTTGATCAGGGTCCAGATTGCGGCCACGCCGATGACGCCGGCCCCCATCAGACGGACCTCGCGCCGCCAGACGGTGCTGGCCAGTTCCTCGGCCGCGACCCCGGGTTCCAGGGTGGTGGCGATGGAGGGAATGCCGTTCGCGGTCAGCCAGGCGATGGTCTCGGGACTGGTCAGGATCGGCACGGCGATCGCCCACGCCAGGATCAGACCGAACAGCTGGGCCAGGCCGACACTGAGGCCGATCAGGTGGCCGGCGCCCAGCAGGGCGAACTGCATGCTGAAGCCGATGCCGGTCGCACCCCCGCCCAGCGACGCCGGCAGCTTGATGAACCTGGTCGCTTCGGCTGCGAAGACCCGGCCCGCCACCAGCAGGGCATAGCCCGCCGATACGACGGCTCCGGTGATCACAACCCACAGGCCCGAGGCGTTCTCGCGCACCGCGCTCTCGGTCTGCTCAGCCCCGCGCGATCCGACGGTCAGCACCTCGGCGGCGGCGACGCCCTCCGGGTAGGGCAGGCCCCCGTTGACCACCAGCGCCCGACGCAGCGGGATCGAGAAGGTCACGCCCAGGATGCCGCCGAACACGCAGATCAGCACCGATTCCCAGAACGGAAACTCCAGCCACCACCCGACCATCACCAGGCCGGGCAGGACGAAGATGATCGAGCTCATGGCCCCGCCGACCGAGGCCACGGTCTGGACGGTCATGTTCTCCCAGATGGTCGAGGTCTTGAACATCCGCAGGATGGCCATGGAGATGACCGCCGCCGGAATGGCCGAGGCGAAGGTCAGCCCGACCTTCAGTCCCAGATAGGTGTTCGCCGCCGTGAAGATCACGGCCAGGATGCAGCCCAGTACGAGGGCGCGAAGGGTGAACTCGATGCGCTTGCCCTTCGGCGCGGCGGCGGCGGTCGTATCGGTCATGGGGATCCTGCTGATCGTTCGCCGCGACCTAAGCCGGAAACAGACCCGGCGGCAACGGCCAGCGTGGATCAGGTGCCCGGACAGTCGGGCGGTCGCGCCACCGGTCCGATCCTCTGGTCGAGGCGGATCAGGCTGTAGGTCCGCGTTGCGCCGGGCCCCGCATCGACCGTCGCGGTCGCGATCTGTTCGACCTGACGCCACCCCTGTCGAAAGCGCGCGACATCGGAACATTCGGTCACGGCCAGAACGGGGCCAACGTTTGCGCCCGTCAGCGGCCGCGCCATCTGGAAGTAATCCCGTGGCACTCCGGGCCAGGGCGCAGGCCAGGCCCGCACCAAAAGCCCCTGCCCCCTGAGTCCATGGGTCAGCTGGGCGACATCGCCCCGGCGCTCCGCCACGATCATGGAAACGCCGGTCGCCCCGGCTGCCCGCGAGACGGCACCCGACAGAGCGCTCCAGCCCATCACGGACCCATAGGGCTGGCCCGGCAGGGACAACCGGTCGGGGCGCGCATCAAGGATCAGCAGACCGCCCTGAACAACGGCGCCGAAGGCCAGTCCACCCGCCAGCCAGCGGCGGCCGGCGCGACCCGCGAGCATCAGCGGAGCCAGCACGAAAGCCGCGATGAGGCCCGGCGCAGCCCAGTTCCCGTTCGCTCCGTTCACGACAGCCACGACCGTCACGGCGATGAACAGGGGCGCGCTGAACGCCAGCAGCACGCGCTGATCCGCCGTCAGTCTGCGGGCCCTGAAGGCGGCTGCGATCAGGGCACCGAAGACGACGGGTCCCGCCAGGCCGAACTGGGCCGCGACAAACTCCAGCCCCTGCGAGAGGGCCTGATCCAGGGCGAAGGCCTCTGCCCCATCCGCGATGGTTCTCGCCCGTGTGGCGCAGGGTGACGAAATCGTGGTCGAGGTTCCACAGCAGGTTCGGAAAGAGCAAGGCGAGCCCGCCTGCGATCGCCAGCCAGACGGCGGGACGCTGCAGTGTCTGTCGGGACGGCCTGTCGATCAGGGCGGCGATGACGAGGCCGCCAAGGAAATAGGCCATGGCGTACTTGGACAGCAGTCCGGCACCGATCCCGGCCGCAAGCACCACCAACCAGCGGTCAGAAGCCCCCGCCCTGAGCTTCAGAAAAGCCAGCAGCGCCAGCGACCAGAACAAAAGCAGCGGCGGGTCCGTCGACAGGATCCGGGCCGAGAACGCGGCTCCGGGCGCGAGCAGGGCGCACAGCCCGGCCCACAGTCCGACCCTGCGCCCGCCCAGCATCGTTCCTATGGCCGCGACGATCACGGGAATGGCCGCCCAG
>JADCBH010000132.1 GCA_020253595.1 Brevundimonas sp. | reverse complement strand
TGCCGATCTTCGCCATGGCGTCGCGGAATTTCTGCCGGTCCTCGGCCTTGTCGATGACCTCCGCCCGCGCCCCGATCATCTCCACGCCGTACTTGGCCAGCACGCCCGAGGCATCGAGCGCCAGGGCCGTGTTCAGCGCCGTCTGCCCGCCCATGGTCGGCAGCAGGGCATCGGGCCGCTCCTTCTCGATGATCTTCTCGACGAACTCCGGCGTGATCGGCTCGATATAGGTCGCATCCGCCAGCCCGGGATCGGTCATGATCGTGGCCGGGTTGGAGTTGACCAGGATGACCCTATATCCCTCGGCCTTCAGCGCCTTGCACGCCTGGACTCCGGAGTAGTCGAACTCGCAAGCCTGACCGATCACGATCGGCCCCGCCCCGATAATCAGGATAGACTGGATATCCGTGCGCTTGGGCATCTCAGCCTCTCCTCAGTTCGTCACGACCGCGCACTCCCAGCCGTCGTAGTCCAGCTGGAAGGCCGCGGCCCAGGATTGCATCATGGCGCTGACGGGCGTGAACGACGCCTCATCGACCGCCATCGTGGTTTCGAGCACCGTCGTCTCGCCCTGCCCGGACGTGACGAAGCCGGCGCGGCGCGCGACCTCGTTCAGGTCGTCGTGGTCGCCCTCGCCATGGAAGAAGAACAGGGTGTGGCGCGGCGTGATCCCCGAATCGCCGTGCTCGGCCAGGGTCGCGCGGACCATGGCGTCGCGCTCCTCATGGCTGATGACGTCTTCGTACACAGGCGGGTCCTTGTCGCGCGCAGGCTCGCCGCGCGTCACGGCCAGGGCGGGCTGCGGCGGCGGGCGATGCGGGTTGTCGGCTAAGCGGCCCGTTTAGAGAGGGTGTGTGGCGTGCGCAAGGATGTGCCCCCTTGAAGGGCCGCGTTTCCTGCCTTTCGGTCCAGTCCTTCCCGCCGCCAAAAAGGAAAAAGGTTCCCGGGCCTTCGCCCGGGAACCTCTCCTTGCCGACCTGATCGGACCAGCCCTGATCAGTAGCTCGTTGCGATACGCAGGAAGAAGTACCGGCCGATCGCGGAGACCGGCGTCGTGACCGAGGCGATGATCGGCTCTTCATTGGTCAGGTTGTTGACGCCGAAGGTGACCGAGTGCTGCTCGGACATATCCCACCGGACCGAGGCGTCATGGACCCAGGTTTCGTCCGCGAAGGCGATGTTGAAGTTCGCGGCGTTTTCGATCTCGACGGCAGGCAGGCCTTGCTCACCCAGATACTGGTGGTTCGTATTCACGGTGAAGTCGCCCACGCTCCAGCGAACACCGACGTTCAGGGACAGTTCTGGATTGTTGATTTCCAGCTCTTCCGGGTTGGCGCGCGTCGGGTCCGTGGCGAACGGGAAGTCGTTGCGATCCTCGACATGGGTGCCGCCGACCGACAGACCGACATTGCCCCACGTCGGCTGCCCCAGATCGGCCAGATCGAACTCATAGCTGACGTTGAAGTCGATGCCCGAGGCTTCGAGCCCAGCGAAGTTCAACTGCGACGTCGTGATGGAGTTGAACCCGAGGAAGGTCGGCGACGCCGAGTTCCGGTTCCGGGTGAACTGGGTGCAGAAGACGCTTTGCAGGTTCGGCCCGTCGTAGCAGCTGTCGACGATGTCCTGGACCGTGACCGACGAAATCGCGTTGCTGATCTCGACGTTGTAATAGTCGACCGTGACCGACAGGCCGGGGATGAAGCGCGGCTGCAGCACCACGCCGTAGGTGAAGCTTTCAGACTCCTCCTCGCTCAGGTTCGGGTTGCCTCCGGCGCGGCCAGCGAACTGGCTGGTCAGCGGGTCAGTGAACCCTGCCGGGATGCCATCGGCGCGGCAGTTGGCCAGTCGGTTCGCCGGGTTCGGCCCGAGGCGGATGTTGTTCTCATCGCAAGGGTCGATCGGGCGCGCATTGAAGGTGCTGACCGGCGCGAACAGTTCGGAGATGTTCGGAGCGCGAACGGTCTGGGCCTGACCGCCGCGGAAGCGGATGTCAGGGATCGGCGACCAGATCAGGTCATACTTCCAGGTGGTCGTCGAACCCACGGTCGAGTACTCGCCCGCCCGAACCGCCCCGGTCAGGGTCAGTTCATGGGCGAATGGCAGATCGGCCAACAGCGGAGCCCGGATCTCCGCGAAGATTTCCTGAACGTCGAACTCGCCGCTGACGTCCGCCACGCTGCGGCTTTCGAAGTTGAAGCCCTGGTTCACGAAGTCATCGCCGTCGAAGACGCTCTCCTCCTTGCGGTACTCCCCGCCGATGACGAAGGCGACGGGGCCGCCCGGCAGTTCGAACAGCGACGATGAGTCCCCGGACAGAAGGCCGGTCAGGACGGTTTGCTGGATCGTGAAGACATCAACGGCAGAGTAGTCCAGGAACGCCAGCGCCTCAGGGCTCGCGCGGTTGAGGCCGAACAGGTTCAGGGGCTGACAGGGCGATCCCGCACCGGGCCTGAAGGTGTTAAACGGAATTCGGCCGCCTGGGTTGGGGCCGAGCTGGCCTTTGCGCGGCAGGGCCGTTGGATCCAGCGTCGAGCGACACACGATCTGCCCGTTCGGGGCACGCACGGCGTCGATGGCAGCGAAGTAGCGGTCCTCAAGGCGCGCCTTGCTGGAGGACTCGCCCTCTGTCCGCCCGTAGTTGAGCGACACATCGTACGACAGGTTCCAGCCCAGGTCCCCGCGGGCACCAATAACCGCACGGTAGGTCTGGCGTTCGTCATGGATGGCGGGGTCGAACAGATCGGTGTTGTCCCGGCCGAGCAGCACCCTGGCGATACCCGCGATGGATGGATCCGCCGCGATCTCAGCATTGATGATCCGCAGGATTTCGGTCGGGATGAAGGGGTTGTCCAGCGCGATCGGGATGGAGTCGTCGAAGGTGTTGTACGGGTTGTAGCTGGTCGCGTCGGTGTGGACCGCCTTCAGTTCCGCGTAGGCTTGGAAGGCCGGGCTGACCTCATAGTTGAGGAACAGGTTGGCCGAGATCTGACGCTCGTCGGGCACCAACGACTGGCCATCGAACGTCTGGGCGGCACCGTCGCCGCCAGACTGGTTGATGCCGCCCGCATAGACGCCATCGACGAACGGCCGAACCTGACCGGTGATCGGGTCGATCACATAGCAGCCGTAGCCTTCACGGCCTGCACGGCTTTCGTTGCAGTCGTTGACGCCATCGCGATCGATGTCCTGGAAGGTCGACAGGAAGCGGGCCGGTGCCGAGAAGCCGCTGCC
>JADCBH010000131.1 GCA_020253595.1 Brevundimonas sp. | reverse complement strand
TCGTCGGTCTCGAACAGGCCGCCGTTGATATGGGGGAAGGGCTGCTGGCCCCACTGGCCGCCGGTGTTCATGAAGCCGAACAGGCGGCGGAACCAGGTCCAGATCTCGTCGCCGTTCGGATCGTAGGTGTGTTCGGTGCTGTCGCGCTTCAGCCGGTCGCGGATCAGTTGCGGCGGGAACAGCATCCGCTCGCCCATGTCCTCGCAGTAGAAGGCGAAGATCAACCGGTCGAGCAGCTTCTGCGTCAGGCGCAGCAGGTCGGTGCGGGTGCCTGGGAAGGCCGGGTTGTGGGTGACCAGGACGTTGTAGAGCCGGTCGCGGACGGCGCGGTAGCGGTCGTAGAAGCTCTCCTCGATCTTCTTTTCGTTGACCCACTGGGCCTCGATGAGGCGCAGGAGGGGTGGCCGTCCCGCTTGAGAGATCAGTTGATCGCGCTGGAACACCTTCCAGAACAGGAAGCGGTCGAAGCGGGCGGCGTCGGCATAGTCCCCACCCCCCGTGAGAAGGTCGTAGGGGTCGAGCATGTCGCGACGTCGGATGACGAAGCGCAGATACTCCTTGGGCATCCGGTCAAACCAGTAGAGCCGGAACTCGTTCATGTCGGTGACGAGGCCCCACCAGGGCTGGACCGGCTCGTTGCCGAACAGGCCTTTGCGGGCACCCCTGACGTAGTTCAGGCACTGTTCCACTGGAGATCGCGTGGACCCCTTGCGGTTCTGGCGCGCGTCGAGGGCCGAGCGGATGTCCTTGAATTCGCAGAGAACCTGAGGCGTGGCGTCGAGGCGGTTCCGAAACCAGCCGAGCGCCAAATCAGCGCGGCCCTGACCGCCGCCCGCGCCTTCGCCCGCCACGGCGAACTGGGCGATGGCCGTGACCTGGTCCGGAGCGGCCCGGCCCGCCTGACCATAGCCCCAGACCTCCTCAAAGAAGGTTTGGACGAATGGACCCTCGGCTTGGGTTTCTCCGAGCTGCATGCGCTCGTCCCACGCGATCAGCCGTTGTAGCAGAGCGGCATCGTGCTCTGCGGCGTAGGCGCGGTACTCGAGGTCCAGTCGGCCGCGCAGGAAGGCGCGGCTGATGAAGGCGTGGCTGTCGTCGAACATGAGGCGGTCCCTAGTCGCCCCTTGTTACACGCTCGGCCGCGAGGGGCGAGATGGGGTCGCTTACGAACCCCATCTCGCCGCCGGCCTTAGCGGCGAATGCGCGCCTGAACCTCCAGCTCGCCGATGCGGCGGTCCAAGTAGGCGCGGTCGTCGGCCGAGGCCGTGATCCGGGTGTAGGCGGCGTCGAGGCGGGTGAGGTCCTCGAGCTGGACGCGGAGGCGGTCGGCGGCCTCGCCCCGGTTCAGGGACGGGAGGGCGCGCTCGATGGCGGTGAGGCGCTCGCGCGGGGTCTGTTGCCAGTTGCCGTCCCAGTTGCCGTTCCAACCGCCACCGCCGTAGCCGCCGTCGCCGATGCGGGCGTCCAGGGCGTCCAGACGGGTCTCGATGTCCTGACGCTCGCGCGCGGTCAGGCCGCCGCGCTGATACTCGGCCTCCATGCGGATCAGGGCGGCGTAGTCGGCGCGCAGGCGGTTGGCGTCGGTGCGGCTGAGGCGACGGGCGCTGACGGCGGCGTCGACGCGGCGCTGGAACTCGGCCCGGCCATCGGCGACCGACGAATAGCCGCCGAGGTCGTCGCCGTAGCCGCCGTCCTGTTCCGCGCGGGTCAGGGCGTCGTAGCGGGCGGTCAGGTCCTGACGTTCCTGTGTCGTGAAGCGGCCGTCGCGGCCATAGTCGGCCTCCAGCCGGACCAGGGCGTCATAGTCGGTGCGGATGCGGTCGGCCGACCAGGACTGGAGCGCGCCCGAGCGGACCTCGGCATCGAGGCGGTTGTTGAAAGCGGTCTGCTGACCGGCCAGGGCGCGGCGGCCCCGGCTCCATTCCGCATCCAGCGTGCCGGTGGTCTGGCCGCCGAACAGGTTCTGCAGGATCTGGCCGAAGACCTCCTGGCCCGTCGAGGGCCGGGACTGGCCGTAGGGGGTCTGGTTGTAGGGGGTCTGGCTATAGGGGGTCTGGGCGACGGCGCCCGAGGCGAGCAGCAGGGTGCCGGCGGCGATGCCGGCCATCAGGGATCGGGTCGTCATGGGAAGTCTTTCCGGGCTGGGCCCTGTCGAACCTTCCAAACGGCTTCGGGCGAACAAGGTTGCCGGAGGGGGTGGGCCCCCTCCGTCAGCTCGCGAAGCGCTCGCTGCCACCTCCCCCATGAAGGGGGAGGAGACAGGGTGGGCTTACCAGGCCGGCGAGCTGCGGGCGGGGCCCAGCAGGACGGCGTTGATGAGGAGGGGTTTGAGGCCCTCCAGATAGCCGCGCACGGTCGGGTCCTGGGTGAAGGCGATGAGCTGGCCCCGGCCCAGGCTGTTGACCATCACCGCCGGCTTGAAGGCCAGGCGGGCGCGGTTCTCGGCCCACATCTGACCCGAGACGACGAGATCATCCGGACCGGCGAAGCGGACGACGTTGACGCCCTCGCCCTGACCGAGCGGGGCGTAGATGTCGGCGCCCATGACCAGCACATTGACGGTGGGGGCGATGCCGGCGGCGAGCCAGTGCTCGGTGTCGACCTGGGCGAGCGCCAGGGCGCCGGCGACGCTGGCCGGGCCGGGCTCGGCCACGCCGATCAGGCTTTCGTAGTGGGCCTCGTCAGCGATGATCTCGGCGGCGGCGTCTTCGGCCTCGGACGAGGGGTCCTGACGGCGCGAGGCGAGCAGGTTGGCGTCCTCGTCGGCCATCAGGCGGCTGGCGCGACCGAGCGTGATGAGGGTGCCGCCACGCTGGACCCAGCCGCGCAGGTTGGCGATGCCGCCCGCGCCGAGCGCGCTCTCATAGCTGCCGCCCTCGGGCAGGATCAGGACCTGGAAGCGGCTGAGGTCGGCGGACGACAGGCTGGCGGCGCGCACGACCGTGACCGGCAGGCCGAACTCGCGCTCCAGGATGTGGCGGGCCGCGCCGGCGGCCGTCGGGCTGGTCGGTTCGTCCCAGGCGAGCGCGATGTTGGGCGCGCGCACCAGGACCGCGCCGTCCGAGCCGAAGCTGGGACCGTCGGAGACCCAGCTGTCGGCGATGCCGGTGACACGGGCACCGGTTTGTGCCGCCAGCGTCTGGAGCCGGTCGGTCAGGTCGGCCGGATTCCCCGCGCGGGTGATCAGCAGAGTGCCGGACGGCCAGCGGCGGCCGTCTTTCTCGAACGACCGCTCGAGGGAGCGGATGACCACGCCGTCCTGCAGCGCGGCGGCCATGAGCCTGAGCCCCGCCACGCCGGGCTGGACCAGATAGCCATAGGCCGCGCCGGCGTCGGCGACCGAGCCCGCCCGCACGAGCGCCGAACCCGCCGGAGTGGTGGCGACCGAGGGAACCGTGCCGCAGCGGACGAACGGCACATTGAACATCACCGGCATGGACCAGGCGGTGACGTCATAGATCTGGTCGCCCAGGCCGCGGGCCCGGCGGCGCTCCTGCTCGGCGAGGAAGTCGGGATCCAGCGGCACGTTCTGGTTCAGCAGCACCTCGGCCATGCGGCGCTGGGGCTGGGCCAGGGGCACGATGTAGGACCCGGCGGGCCAGCTCTGGCCGCAGGCGGTGAAGGCGGCCTCGGTCTGGCCGACCTCGACGCCCGAGCGGGTCAGAAGGCCCGCCAGCTTGTCGACCGACGTCGGATCGGCGGGGTTAGGCGCGAGCACAAAGGCCCCGCGTCCGCCCGACACGCCGTCCTGCCCGAAGGCATAAGCGTTCCTCAGCAGCCGCTCGCGATTGGCGGCGGCGGCCTCGATGGTCGACAGGGTGGCGATCAGGTGGTTCCGGACCGTCTCACGGTAGGTGATGACCTCGCCCGACGACCGCCGGGCGGCCAGCCCCCGGGCCGAGCCCTGCTCATAGGTCATGGAGACCGAACCGAGATAGGCCGGCCAGCCGTCACCATAGCCGGGATAGAAGGCGTCGTAGGTCTGGCGGTTGAAGTAGGCGATGCCCTGTTCGTCGAAGCGGCGGGCGGTGTTCCTGCCGATCAGCTCGCGGCTCTCCAGCGTGTTCTGCGTCAGGAGCGGATTGAGCGGCTCGGCCTCGGGCGGGAAGAAGAAGGTCTGGTCGGTGCCCATCTCGTGGCTGTCCACCAGCACCTGGGGCCGCCAGGCGAGAACCAGCGGCGCGTGGCCTTGCGTCTCTGGCTGCGTCTGGATGAACCAGTCGCGGTTCAGGTCGAACAGGGCGTGGTTGAACCGCCCGCCGGGCCAGGGCTGGTCGCGCTCGGCCGAGAGGGGATCGGGGTTCGGGCGGGTGCCGAAGCCGGCGTAGAAGCTGTCGGTGAAGCGGTCGCGGCCGTCCGGGTTCTGGGTCGGGACCATGATGACGAGTGTCTTCGACAGCCAGTCCTGAACCGCCGGATCGCGCGAGGCGAGCAGATGATGGGCCGCGGCCATGGCGGCGTCGGCCGGGCTGATCTCGTCGCCGTGGACGGAGTAGGCCATCCAGACCACGGCGGGCTGGTCGGCGATGATGGCGTCGGCCCGTGCCGCGCTGGTTACGCGGGGGTCGGTCAGGGCGCGGGAGTTGGCCTGGATCTGATCCATGCGGGCGATGTTGGCGGGCGTGCCGATGGCGGCCCACCACAGGGGACGACCTTCATGCGTGCGGCCATATTCGCCCATGACGACCCGGTCCGGGGCGTGGGCGGCCAGCGCATCGAAGTAGCGGCGGACGTCGGCCGGACGGGTGACGAAGTCGCCGGGGTCATAGCCGAGCACCGATCGCACGGTCGGGACCGCCGGATCGAAGGACGCACCGGGAATCAGGGGCTGGGACGCTGTCTGGGCGGCGGCCGCCATCGGAGCAGACAACGGAGCGGACAGGGCAGCGAGCGCGACGAGGCTGGTCGCGGTGAGGCGGACAAAGACGGACGACATCAGAACAGAAACCCCCGGGGACGAGCCCTCACCCTATCGGGCGGATCGGAAAAGCCAATGCCCTGCTTGACCCCATGTAACCCATAGGTGATATGTAACCCGAAGGTGACATCTGGAGATATCGGCCATGGACGATCTGGATCGCAATGAGGCACGCGCCCGCCAGCGCAAGCAACGCTGGGCGGTGGGGCTGTGTCTGCTGGGGCTTGCCGGTGCCGGGTTGGCCCTGAGCGAGCGGTGGGTGGATGACACCACGGCGGGGGTCATCGCCGGAATGGGGTTCGGCCTGTTCGGCCTCGGGGCGCTGATCGCCTGGATGCAACGCCCTGGCGAGGTGGACAACCGGCGGGGCCCCGGGGCCAAGAGCGAGCGGATGCAGGCGCAAAGGTCGATGCTGCTGTGGATCCTGCCCATCGTGACAGTGGTGTTCCTGTTCGAGGGGACCCGCGCGATGCTGTCGATCCATCGGGGCGAGGGTGAGATGTTCGACTATCTGCGCGCCGGCGTGCCCGTTCTCTATGCGTGGGTGGCGGCCGCGGTGGCCATGGGTTGGGACGTCAACAGCCGCAGGTACCGCAAGTATCTGGAGGACGAACTGACCCAGGCCCTGAGGGCGCGGGCGGTGGTGTGGGCCTTCGTTGTGGTGATGGTCGGGGCCACTCTCGCGCTGGGGCTCGGCCTGTGGCGACCCGAGCTCGGGGTCATGGCGATCCCGTTCGCTCTGGCCGCAGCCGGGGCCACGGCGGCGCTGCGGTTCGCTTGGCTGGATCGCGAGGCGGGACGCGATGGGTGACCCCCGGCTCGGGTCCCGGCTCAAGGAGGTGCGCACCGCCGCCGGCCTGACCCAGGCCGAGCTGGCCGATCGGGCGGGGGTGTCCAGAAAGACGATCAACACCGTGGAGAACGGCGTATTCGTGCCCTCGACCCTGCTGGCGTTGGCGTTGGCCCGGGCGCTCGACACGACCGTGGAAGGCCTGTTCTATCTGACCGACTGAAGGGCGTGCGGCGAGCCGGTTCGCGGGTGGCCGGGGTGCTTTGCGGGCGGGGTGCCGTTGGTCGCGGAACCCCAGCCGAACAGCGACGTTGCGCGGACATCTGCATTCCTCGCCGGAGACCGCCATGCGTCGACTGATCGTTCCCGCCCTGATCCTGTCCGCCGCCGCGCTTTCGGCCTGTGGCCAGACCATCGAACAGCGCGCGGCCACCGGGGCGGTCGCCGGGGCCATTGTGGCCGGTCCGGTCGGCGCGGCGGTGGGCGGTGCCGCCGGCACGGCGGTCGGTCAGGCCGAAAAGCCCGACTGATCCCGCTGTTCGATCACTGGACATAGGTCCCTGTCGTCCCATATCGGCAAGAAAGGCCGCGCGAGCCGGACATCACGGGTCGCGCGGCTTGATTTCGACCGGCGTTTGCGCTTTGCCGACGCTTGCGCGACGTCAGCCCGACCTCCGGGTACGACGACGACCCTCCAGACACCGAACAAGGACGACCGATCTCCCGCATGAGAGACCTGAAACAGACCGGCTTCACCGACAGACTGACCGCCCAGCAGGAGGCCAAGAAGGCGCTGCTGGCCAAGTTCAAGCCCAAGCCGGCCGCCCCCGATCCCGAGTTCGACAAGCTTCAGGAAAAGCGCGCCGCCGAGAAGGAAGAGGCCAAGCGTCGTCTTGAGGCCGAAAAGGCCGAGATCCGTCGTGAGAAGGCGCAGAAGGAAGCCGAGCGCCTGGAGGCCGAGCGTCAGGCGCAGGAGGCCATTGACGCCGAGAAGCGCGCCGCCCGCAAGGAGCGCAAGCAGTTGACCAAGGAAGAGCAGAAGGCGGCCCGCGACGCGCGGTACGCCGCTCGCAAGGCGCGTCAGCGCTGACATGCCAAGGCCCCGGCTGCGCGAGCGGCCGGGGATAGGGTCCCACCAGATACCATGCGTTCACGAGGTGCAGCGACGCGCGCCTGTCGTCACTTCCCGTCGGCCGAAGCGTGGATCATCGAACGGGAAATGGTGGAGCTAAGCGGAGTCGAACCGCTGACCTCTTGAATGCCATTCAAGCGCTCTACCAACTGAGCTATAGCCCCGAACCTTTCGGTCGGATCGCCGGGTGGAAAAGCGCCCCCCGGCGAGGCGGCGGAACCTATGTCAGGCGATTTTGCCGATCAAGCCCGCCCGGACGATTTATTTTCGACCCCTCCGAAGGCCGCCGGAGCGGGCTTTGGACCCGCTCCGAAAGACAGGATGATCAGTCGTCGTCCTTGCCCGGCTTGACCACGTCTTCGTCGAAGGCGTCGTCGTCCTCGTCCTCGAGGAAGGGCACGGAATCGTCGTCATCGTCATCGGCCAAGACATCGTCGTCATCGCCGGCCTCGCCCATGCCGGGCTCCTCGGTCGGGTCGACGGGCGTGTCGTCGTCGTCGTCCGGCGTGAGGATGAGCTCGTGGCCTTCCTCGTCGATTTCCGGGGTGACGGTCTCTTCTTCTTCCTCGTCGCCGTCCACCGACTTGTCGGCGACCTGATCTTCGGCCTCGTCAGCGGCATAGCCGCCCGGACGGCCGCGACGGTTGCGCAGCTTGATGGCCTCTTCGGGGTCGAACTCCGTGCCGCACTTGGGGCAGTGAGCGGGACGCTTGTTGAGGTCGTAGAACTTGGCCTGGCAGTTCGGGCAGACCTGCTTGGCGCCGAGTTTGGGATCAGCCACGGGCGATGCCTTCGAATTTGGGAGTGGGAGAATTCGGGCGCGTCCCTTGCCACCCCTAGGGGCCGCTGTCAAAACTCCCGTACGGCTTGGCCTTGAGGCCGCCGATCCTCCACCGCGCCAGGGAGCCCCAGAGGGTGAGCCACGCCCCCCATCTGACCGCGCGTCCGTCGTCCGCCCTGAAGGGGGTCGTGCGGGCCCCCGGGGACAAGTCGATGTCGCACCGGTCGATGATCCTGGGGGCGATGGCGACGGGGACGACCGAGGTCGAGGGCCTGCTGGAAGGCGACGACGTTCTGGCCACCGCGCGGGCGGCCGAGGCTTTCGGCGCGACGGTCGAACGGCTGGGCGAAGGGCGCTGGCGGGTGACCGGCCGGGGTGGCCTGGCGTCACCGGCGGGTGTGATCGACTGCGGCAACGCCGGGACCGGCGTGCGCCTGTTGATGGGGGCGGCGGCCGGATACGCCCTGACGGCGACGTTCGACGGCGACGCCTCGCTGAGGAAGCGGCCTATGGGCCGGGTGACGGATCATCTGGAGCGGATGGGGGCGCGCTTCGACTGGAGTGGGACCAAGGGCCTTCTGCCCGCGATCCTGACCGGCGGGCGGCTGACCGCCATCGACCATGTTCAGACGGTGGCCTCGGCCCAGGTGAAGTCGGCGATCCTGCTAGCGGGGCTGAACGCCGAGGGCGTGACGTCGGTCACCGAGCCCGAGAAGAGCCGCGACCACACCGAGCGGATGCTGCGCGCCTTCGGCGCCGAGGTAGATGTGAGCGAGCACGGCGAGGGCTGGGTCATCCGGCTGGCCGGCGGGCAGCGACTGACGGGGACGTCGGTCGCGGTGCCGGGCGATCCGTCCTCGGCGGCGTTTCCGCTGGCGGCCGGGCTGATTGTTCCGGGATCGGCGGTCACAGTCGAAGGCGTGATGCTGAACCCGTTGCGGACGGGTCTGTTCGACACGTGGCGTGAGATGGGGGCTGATCTGACGGTCTCCAACCGGCGGGTTTCCGGCGGCGAGGAGGTCGGAGACATCACCGCCCGCCATTCGACCCTGAAGGGCGTGGTGGTGCCGGAGAGCCGGGCCGCCTCCATGATTGATGAGTATCCGGTCCTGGCCGCCACGGCCGCCTTCGCCTCGGGCCGGACCGTCATGCGCGGCGTCGGCGAGATGCGCGTCAAGGAAAGCGACCGCATTCGCCTGATGGTCGACGGCCTTTCGGCCTGCGGCGTGGCGGTCGAGGAGGAGCCCGAGGGCTTCATCGTGACCGGCGGTGCAGTACCGGGCGGCGCGACGGTCCACACCGCCCACGACCACCGCATCGCCATGAGCCATCTGGTCCTCGGCCTCGCCGCCGAGAGGGCCGTGACGGTCGACGAGCCCGACATGATCGCGACGAGCTTCCCCGGCTTCGTCGAGATGATGCGTGGACTCGGCTCGGGCATCGGACCGGGTTAGATCGCTCCGATGCCGTCCCTCGTCACGATCCGCAGCCACCTGTTCCAGCTCTCCTTCGCGATTCTGATGGCCCACGAGCTCGATGCCGTGCGCCGGAGGGAATGGGAGGTCCTTCCGTTGACGCGCTACCTGCCAGACCCGTTCGACTTTGGCGTCTTCGTCCTGGCCCACATTCCCCTGGTCTGGCTGATCACGGCCTTGGCCTGGGGTACCGACGCGCGTGCGCGCAAGCTGACCCGTTCGATCTTCTGCGCCTTTTGCGTCGTCCATGTCGGGCTGCATTGGCTGTATCGTGCTGACCCCGCATACGATTTCAACAATCCCTTTTCCATGGCGGTCATCGGTGCCGCCGGATCGGCCGGCTTGGCCTATCTCGTCGCAGCGGTCTTCGAACGGGCCAAACCGTCGTGAGTGGCGCCCTGGTCATCGCGGTCGATGGGCCCGCCGCCTCGGGCAAGGGCACGATCGCTTCGCGCCTGGCCGCGCACTATGGCCTGCCCTTTCTTGACACCGGCCTGCTGTATCGCGCCGTCGGGCTGGACGTGATCACCGGCGGCGGCGATCTCGGCGATCCGGTCGCAGCGGAGGCTGCGGCGCGGGCCCTGGCCCCAGGACGGTTGTCGAATGACGCAGCCCTGACCACCGGCGACGCGGGCGAGGCGGCCAGCCGGGTCGCGGGCTTCCCCGGCGTCCGTGCCGCTCTGCTGGACCTGCAACAGGCCTTCGCGCGCCAACCGGGCGGGGCCGTTCTGGACGGGCGCGACATCGGCACGGTGATCGCGCCGGACGCCTTGGCCAAACTGTTCGTCACGGCCTCCCCCGAGGTACGGGCCCGGCGGCGCTGGATGCAGCTGAACGAGCGCGGCGACCTGATCACCTATGAGGCCATGCTGGCCGACATCCTGCGGCGTGACGAGCGTGACGCCGGGCGCGGGGCGGCACCCATGGTCCAGGCCCCGGACGCGGTCTTGCTCGATACCACCGAGATGGATATAGAGGCCGCCTTCGATGCGGCCCGCCGTATCGTCGAGGCAGCGCGGACCCGTTAGGGCAAATCCAACGCGCGACCCTCGTCAGCCGCGGGCGTTCTGGGACAGCTGTCGCCTCGCCTCGATCCGACGACCCTTCCAAAGACCATCCACCTCGCGCAGGGCCTTCGCGGTCGTGCGCCTTCAGCCTTTCCTCCAACCCCAGAGTTTCATGACCGATACCCTTTCCCCCTCGCGCGACGATTTCGCCGCGCTTCTCGACCAGAGCCTCGGTGGCCGCGATCTCGGCGAAGGCCAGGTCGTCCACGGCCGCGTGGTCGGCGTCGAGAAGGACATCATCATCATCGACGTCGGTCTGAAGACCGAAGGTCGTATCCCGGCCCGCGAGTTCGGCATCGGCGAAGGCTCGGTGATCCCCAAGGTCGGCGATGACGTCGAGGTCTATCTGGAGCGCGTCGAGAACGCGCTGGGCGAAGCGGTCATCAGCCGCGACAAGGCCCGCCGCGAGGAAGCCTGGACTCGTCTGGAAGTCGTGTTCGCCGAAGGCGTGCCGGTCAACGGCGTGATCGTCGGCCGCGTGAAGGGCGGCTTCACCGTCGACCTGGGCGGCGCTTCGGCCTTCCTGCCGGGCTCGCAGGTGGACATCCGTCCGGTCCGCGACGTCGGCCCGCTGATGGGCAAGGAACAGCCTTTCGCCATCCTGAAAATGGACCGCCCGCGCGGCAACATCGTCGTCTCGCGTCGCGCCATCCTGGAAGAGGCCCGCGCCGAACAGCGCACCGAACTGGTCGGCCAGCTGCAGGAAGGCGAAGTCCGCGACGGCGTCGTCAAGAACATCACCGACTACGGCGCGTTCGTGGACCTGGGCGGCATCGACGGCCTTCTGCACGTCACCGACATGAGCTGGAAGCGTGTCTCGCACCCGAGCCAGGTCCTGGCCGTGGGCGACACCGTCAAGGTGCAGATCGTCAAGATCAACCCGGACACCCAGCGCATCTCGCTGGGCATGAAGCAGCTGCAGTCGGACCCGTGGGATGGCGTAGAAGCCAAGTACCCGCCGGGCGCAAAGTACACGGGCCGCATCACCAACATCACCGACTACGGCGCCTTCGTGGAGCTGGAAGCCGGGGTCGAGGGCCTGGTCCACGTCTCGGAAATGTCCTGGACCAAGAAGAACGTCCACCCGGGCAAGATCGTCTCCACCTCGCAGGAAGTGGATGTGGTCGTGCTGGACGTCGACGCCTCCAAGCGCCGCATCTCGCTGGGTCTGAAGCAGGCCCAGGACAATCCGTGGGATGCCTTCGTGGCCGCCCATCCGATCGGCTCGACCGTCGAGGGCGAGGTCAAGAACGCCACCGAGTTCGGCCTGTTCATCGGCCTGGACAACGACATCGACGGCATGGTGCACCTGTCGGACCTCGACTGGAACGTGTCGGGTGAAGAAGCCATCCAGCGCTATCGCAAAGGCGAGATGGTCAAGGCCAAGGTGCTGGACGTCGATGTCGAGAAGGAACGCGTCTCGCTCGGCATCAAGCAGCTGGGCGGCGATCCGATCGGCGAAGGCGACACCTACAAGAAGGGTCAGATCGTCACCGTGACCGTGACCGCCATCGAAACCGGCGGCGTCGAGGTCAAGTTCGGCGACGACACCGCCCCGGTCACCAGCTTCATCCGCAAGTCGGACCTGTCGCGCGACCGCAACGAGCAGCGCACCGAGCGGTTCTCGGTGGGTGACCGTGTCGACGCCATGATCACCACCGTGGACAAGGCGACCCGCCGCATCTCGGTGTCGATCAAGGCGCTGGAAATGAAGGACGAGCAGGAGGCCATCGAGCAGTTCGGCTCGTCGGACTCGGGTGCGTCGCTGGGCGACATCCTGGGTGCCGCGCTGCGTGAAAAGGCCGGCAAGGAGTAATCCCGCCGGACTGGCTCATAAGCCATTGATCCGGTGACGGATCGGGGGGCGGTCGGAGGAATCCGGCCGCCCTTCTTCTTTTTGAGCCGATTCCGTATGCGGTTTGGGTCGAATAACGCGTTTTCCGCCCGGGTGAGCACCGATCAGGCCTTTTTCGCCAGCCGGGCGAGGGCTAGGGTGATCGGGCAACGCATTTGAAGTTGCACCCGTATTTGCTCGGATGGGCGCAAGAGGGCGGGGGCCTGAAATGATCAAGTCAGAGCTGATCGAGAAGCTCGCGGCAGAGAACACCCACCTGACCCATGCCGAGGTCGAGCGGGTGGTGAACGTCGTGCTGGGGCGGATGACCGAGTCCATGGCCAAGGGCGGGCGCGTGGAGCTGCGCGGCTTCGGTGCCTTTTCAGTGCGGTCGCGGCCGGCCCGCGCAGGGCGCAACCCGCGCACCGGTGAGACCGTCGACGTGCCGGCCAAGGCCGTGCCCTTCTTCAAGAGCGGCAAGGAGTTGCGAGAGCGGCTGAACGCAGGCGGCGACGCCTGAAGCGGGATGGCGGATGCCCGGATCGCTCCTGCCGATTTTGCCGATCAAAGTCTGCAGGCCCTGATCCGGCTGCACCTTTCCGGGATGCGCACCCATTCGCCCGCCGACAGTGTCCATGCGCTCGACGCCACGGCGCTCGCCGAGCCTGGACTAGATCTGTTCGTCCTGTCGGACGGTGGGGAGGCCCAGGCGATGGGCGCGATCCGGCCCATCGATGCGACGTCTTTCGAGATCAAGTCGATGCGCACCTTGCCGGACCGTGCGGGGCGGGGACTCGGCCGCGCGGTTCTTGAGCATCTGATCACCGAGGCGACCGGGCGGGGTGCGCGACGTCTGTCCCTGGAGACGGGTTCGGGTCCCGCGTTTGAGCCGGCTTTGGCGCTTTACCGATCGCGCGGCTTTCGGCCCGGTCCGGCATTCGGCGGATACACCGCCACCAAGTTCAACCAGTTCCTGCATCTCGACATTGAGGATTCACAATGAGTTTGCTGACCGAGTTCAAGGAGTTCGCCGCGCGCGGCAACGTCGTCGACCTGGCGGTCGGGGTCATCATCGGCGCGTCGTTCGGCAAGATCGTCACCAGCCTGGTCGAACAGGTGGTGATGCCGCCGATCGGACTGGTGCTCGGTCGGGTGGACTTCTCGAACCTGAAATGGGTGCTGTCGCCCGAGGATCCGGCCACTGAGGCCATCGAGGAGGTCGCCATCCAGTACGGTGCCTTCCTCAACACCGTGATCCAGTTCGTGATCGTGGCCTTCGTGGTGTTCTTGATGGTCAAGGCCATCAACAAGATGCGCCGCGCCGAGGCCGCCAAGCCCGAGGCCCCCGCCGCGCCCTCGCCGACAGAGGCCCTGTTGGCGGAAATCCGCGATGAGCTGAAGGCGCGTCCGAAGGTCTAGGCCGCCGCACGCGCCTCGGAGGCCACGGGCACCGGTCTAAGACACACCTGATAGTCGCCGTCGAACGGGGTCGGGGCCCAGGTCTCGAAGCCCTCAATGCCCGGCTCG
>JADCBH010000130.1 GCA_020253595.1 Brevundimonas sp. | reverse complement strand
CGTGGTCCAGCCGCGACGCGCGCCGTTCCATTCGAGGTAGGCGGCCTGGCCGGCGACGTATTCCTCGGGCGTTGAATAGCGGGGGGCGGCGTCGGTGGCGGCCGGGGCGGGGGCTGTGGCACAGGCCCCCAGCAGGGCGAGGGCAGCAAAGGATGCGATGCGGATCATGCGCAACGCTTAGCAGCGCGCGTCCGGGCTGCGAAGAGCCTCAGGCGGCGCGGCGGCTCCTGGCAGCGGCGTCTTCGGCCTCTGCGGTTTCCAGCGCGGCATTCATGGCCATGCGCAGACGTTCCGGCTTGATCGGCTTTTCGACCACGGCGGCCATGCCGATGGCGATGTAGTGTTTGGCGTCATCCGGATCGGCGTTGGCCGTGAGCGCGACGATGGGGATCGAGCCCACAGGCGCGGACAGGGCGCGGATGGCCTGAGTTGCCTGGACGCCGTCCATGCGGGGCATCTTGATGTCCATCAGGATCAGGTCGAAGGGTCGGGACTGGACCGCATCCAGCGCTTCCAGCCCGTCCTCGGCCGTTTCCGAGGTGCAGCCGAACATCTCGCACAGGGCCTGGGCGACGACGCGGTTGGTCGCATTGTCGTCCACGATCAGGACGTGCGGTGTGGCCTGCAGGTCCAGCTCCGACAGGTTCGAGACGTTCGTGCAGGTCTCGATCGGGCGATCGGCCAGCGGTGCGGTCAGGTCGAAGGCGAAGGTCGCGCCGCGACCGGCGTTGTTCTCGGCCCAGATCCGGCCTTCCAGCCGTTCGATGATCTGCCTGCAGATGGCCAGACCCAGACCCGCACCGTCGGGGCCGGAGCCGTGGACGAAGGGTTCGAAGATGGCGTCCACGCGAGTCGGATCGACACCGGGGCCGTCGTCGCGAACCCGGGCCTCCATATGGACCTTGTCGTGTTCGGACCAGGCCTTGAGGCTGGCCTCGACAACGCCATTACGGGCGAACTTCAGCGCATTGCTGATCAGGTTGTTGAAGACCTGCTTCAGTCGCACGGGATCCAGCTCGACCGCGAGTTCGGTGTCGCCCTCGTATCCGACCATGAGGCGGACAGAATCCTGCGAGGCGCGGGGGGCCCACATCTGCTCGATGTCATCAATGAGGGCGCGAAGCGGCGTCGGCTTGGGTGCCATCTCCAGCTCACCGGCCTCGGCGCGCGAAAGATCCAGGGCGTCCTGGAGGATGCGCAGCAGGGTCTCGGAGGAATCGACGATGGTCTGGACGTGGGCATGGGCGGCGTCGTTCAGGGGCTGGCGACGCATCAGTTCGGCGACGGCCAGCACACCGTTCATCGGGGTGCGCAGCTCGTGGCTCATGATGGCGAGGAACTGGCTCTTGGCCCGGGCCGAGGCCAGCGCCTGGGTGCGGCTGTCGGTCAGGGCGAGGGCCTGCTCGGCGAGCTCCTGATTGCGGCTGCGCTGTTCCTCATTGACCGCCTGAAGCAGGCCGACAGCGGTGCCGACGCCGCGGTAGCGCCCCTCATGGGTGACGATGAACCCGCGCATGAGGGCACCGGGGCCGGACTTCACCAGGATATCGCAGAAGGCGTCGATGCGGACGCCGGCGTCGACCACGGCCGGCTCGGGGTCCATGACCGCAGAGACCGGGCGGCTGGCGTACAGGGCATGGCCGAAGGGGCCGGCGATCTTGAGCAGGAAGGCGTTGCGCTCGACCAGTCCAACGGGACGGCCGTCATCGACAACGGGGACAACGAGGGTGTCGGGCTCGGACTGGAACCGCGCAAAGATCTGGCTGGCCGGGGTCGAGGGATCGACCGGCTCTGCCCGTTCCGTGAGGACTTCAATGGTCGGCATACTGCGGCCGAAACTCCCTGGTGCCTGTGGACACTACCGGAGAACCATTTTCAGAAGGGTTAAGTGGAAACGGGTGTTTCCGAGCCCTCATGCGGGCATAGAAAAACGCCCGGCCTTGCGGACCGGGCGTTTGATCGTCGGGGCGGAAGGTGCCCTTACTTGATCTTGCCTTCCTTGAATTCGACGTGCTTCTTCACGACCGGATCGTACTTCTTGACGACCATCTTCTCGGTCATGGTGCGGGCGTTCTTCTTGGTGACGTAGAAGAAGCCGGTGTCGGCGGTCGAGTTCAGGCGGATCTTGATCGAGGCGGGCTTGGCCATCGGAAATTACCTTTGCGACGGCGGGGAAGCCGTAAAATGAGAGGCGCGGAACATACTCAGGAAGGTTCCGAAGTCAACGCCGGACTTCCGGGCTTGCGCGACCTCCCGCCGCGTCCCACGCTGGCTTGCATGAAAGCCCTTCTTCTTGCCCCCGTGCTGTTTGTCCTCGCTGCATGCGCCAGCCTGCCCGCCGGACCGTCGTCGCAGCAGGACGCCTTCATGGCGCGGCTGAACGCGCTGTGCGGCCAGAGGTTCGAGGGACGGGTGGTGACGACCGATCCGGTCGATTCCAGCTTCGCCAGCCAGCGCCTGCTGATGCATGTGCGCGACTGTTCGGCCGAGGAGGTGCGCATTCCCTTTTGGGTCGGGGAGGACCGGTCGCGCACCTGGGTGCTGACGCGGACGAACACGGGCCTGACGCTGAAGCACGATCACCGTAATCCGGAAGGGCGGCCGGACGGCCTGCACTGGTACGGCGGCGACACGACGGGGCCGGGGAGCGCCGAGCGTCAGGAGTTTCCGGTCGACGCCTTCTCGATCGAGCTGTTCAACGCCTGGGACGCGTCGGTCTCGACCACCAACGTCTGGGCGATGGAGGTCCATCCGGTCCGGATGTTCGCCTATGAACTGCGCCGGCCCAACCGCCACTTCCGGGTCGAGTTCGACCTGACGCGGCCGGTGCCGGAGTAGGGACCTCGGCTGCCCTTGACCTGACAGACCCGTCCGAGTAAACGCGCCGGACTTTCGAGGCGGGGCTCGCCCCAACCTGATCGTGACAATCGAACGGACGGGCTGTGCCCGCCGGAACGCCCAAAGCGCGCGTTCCGGTTTTTCTGTTTGAGCGTGGCGTAACGGCTCGAACGATCCCGGGCG
>JADCBH010000013.1 GCA_020253595.1 Brevundimonas sp. | reverse complement strand
CCCGCCCGCGCCCTGGCCTCAGAAGAAGCGTGGCAAGTCCCCCGTCCGCGTCAGCATCAGGTCCGTCACCGCCCACACCAGGGCGTCCGCCCGGTCCGGGCTCGCGCCCCCGCCGTCCTCGCCCAGCCCCATCAGCTCCTCCTCCAGCGCCGCCAGATCGCCCAGGTGGCCCACGCGCCCCTGTTCGTACAGCGCCGCCACCGGCTCGGCCCGCGCCCGCTTGCCCAGGCTCGCCGCCACCCGCCGCACCGGCTGCGTGACCCCGGCGGACTTCAGCACCGCCTCCACCATGGCCCCGCCCTGGTTGGCCTCGGCCACGACCCGCACCGGACAGTCCAGAGCCTTCGCCCAGGCTTGCGCCGTCCGCGCCACCCGCCCGGCCCAGCCGAGCGGCGACAGCCCCGCCACGCTCGCGTCCTCCATCACCCAGGCCGACCCTGCCGCGCGGGCCACCACCACGATGCCACAGGCGTCCCCGCCCTCGCCCGACAGGGTCCCGGCCGGCGGGTCCACCGCCACCACCGCCCGCTCATAGGGCACCCGGCCACCCCCCGCCGGGCTCAAGTAGTCCGAAGGACGATAGCCCAAACCAGAAAGCCAGCTCCGCCCCAGCGCCCGCGCCCGCTCCATCTCCGCATGGCCGAACAGGGCGCCCGCCGCCTCCAGCACCGCGCCCTCCAGCTCCTGCGCCGCCCGCCGCGTCCCGCCGTACAGGTCCAGCATGTCCTGCACGAACCCCTCGGCCAGGTTCGCCGCATTGGCCCGCGTCGGCGCATGCGTCCGCGCGCACGAGGCCTCCGCCAACACCCCCCTCAGCGCCTTCAGAGGCTTGGGCGTGGTCGTAAGGAGAAGCCGGGGCCGCCACCTCTCCTCCCCCTTCATGGGGGAGGGGGACCGGCCTTCAGCCCCGGGCTCGACCCGGGGGGTGGAGGGGGCGGCCGCGCCCGCGCTCAAGCAGCGAGGGACCGCGTCCCGAGCGATAGCGCCACCAGGATGCCCAAGCCGAAGGCCGAGCCTCAGCATCGCCAACGCCTCCTCCGGCCTGTCCCACGCGCAGAACTCGTCCCCCCAGGCCGCGTGGAACTGCGGCCCCCGCATCCGCTCGGGCTCGGCGGCCGACAGCATCACCCCCACCGCCCCGCCCGGAAACACCACCCGCCGCTTCGACGCCTCCAGCCGGGGCGCCGTCCGGAACGGCAGGTTCATCAGCCCGCTCGGCCCCTCCAGCATCACGGCGCGCACATCGTGCATCGTCGCCCCCACCAGGGCGATCCGCCCTCCGGCCCCCAGCCTTGCGGCCACCTCCGACACCCACTCCGCCCCCGCCCGCGTCTTGCCCGCCCCGCGCCCGCCCAGGAACACCCACGTCCGCCAGTCCCCCTCCGGCGCCCTCTGTCCCTCATGCGCCACTCGCTTCCAAGCCGCCCGCGCGACCCTCTCCCTCCCCCCTCGGGGGAGGGTGGCTGAGCGCAGCGAAGCCGGGTGGGGCCGGCCGGGCGACCCAGACTCCCCCTCCCTCACTCCCCCTCCGCCTCCAGCCGCTCCAGCACGAACGCCAGCGCCGCCTCGTCCTGCGGCGAGGGCCGATACGGCCCGTCCCCCTCCATCCCCCGGTCCAGCCGCTGCATCACCGCCGCCAGCCGCGCATAGGCATAGGCCCGCGCCGTATCCCCGTCCCTCAGCATGCCGATGGCGGTCCGCACCGCCGCGTGCCGCGCCTCGTCCAGCCCCGCCTCGGGGTCCAGCGCCCGGCACGGCGCGTCCGCCGCCACCCCGCCGATCCGCCGCGCCCAGGCGTTGGCTTCGTCGGCACAGGGCGCCGCCTCCACCGCCCCGGCCGCCTTCAGGTCCTTGCGCCGAAACCCGCCTTCGCGCGCGGCGGCATAGATCTTCCGCTCGCTGCACCCGAACTCGGCCGCGATGGCCTTGGCCGTGGCCCCGGCCCGGAACAGGGCCTCCATCTGCGCCCGTTCATCCGGGCTGTGCCGCCGATGCGGCCTGCGGTTCAGAGGTTTCGTATCCATCGCCTCAGGATAGGCGATCCCCCAATGCGGGCGCGTTCAGCGCGCCTTATTCGCACCGCCCGTTGAAAGCTTTCAGGTTTTCGGCGCGAGTTTGGATAACTCAGATTTATCGCGAACACGCCGTCGCACAGGCGCCGTCCGTCCCGGCGGCCGAGGCCCCCACGACCGAGACCCCCACGGCCGAGACCCCCAGCGCCCTCAGCTGCACCCGTTCGTCATCCCCGCGAAGGCGGGGACGCGCTCTGCAGGATCGCCTGGGGCGCCACCCGCTCGATCTCGGCCAGCATCACCCCGATCCCTTCGTCTTCCCCGCGCAGGCGGGGACCGTCGGCTCGCCCCAGATCGATCCCGGCCAGAACCTCCCGCAACCGGGCCGCCGTCTCCTCCGTCATCTCGCATCCTCCACAACGCCGACCCGGAGCCGATCTAGGCCGCAGAGGGGGCGGAAGGCGAGTCAATTGTTCCTGGTTTGTTCCATCGCCTACAGGCGGCTGACGGGCCAGCCCAAGACTGACGCGCGCGAGCGTCTCGCAACGTCGTTATTGAGCTCTCCACGAGCCCGAAGCATATAGGCGATGCAAAGTCCTTCTCGCGTCCCGAACTGTCGCCGTATGGCGTGCGTGTCCCGGTTCCGCCGGGACTAGGGCCGGGAAGGCAACCCTCTCTCACCGAAACGTCCCGGCGCGGGCGAGGGCCGAAAGCAGCGGTCCAGCAGCGTTGATTCAGCTGCCGTTCGACGCCCGACCGGTCAGACGCTCGATCTCCGCCTCCCAGCGCTCCAGCAGGTCGCCGCGATAATCCGGGTGCAGCTCCGCGACACAGGCCCGGAAATCGTGATCCCGCCGCGCCAGTTCGGCGTCCGGCCAGGGCATGACCTGGCAGGGATAGAGCCAACGGATGTCCGCGTTCAAACGGCGCGCCAGCGACTGGGGATATTCGGTGAACTCCAGCCGGGGCGGCGGCGCTTTCTTCGGCTGTGCGACGTTGCCGAATAGGTCGGGTTGGACCTCAGTCCTTGCCATCGCGGCCGTCGTGCTCCTTGGCCACGCCCTTGAACGGGCCGTCGGAACTCTTTCGTTCCATGAACTGGCCGGTGCGCTCGTCGCGCTTCTGCCAGTCTCCGTTGGAATGCTGGAACTGGGTGCGGCCGGTCACCGCGCCGCGCCGATAGTCGTTTCCCGTGTTCTTGGCCATGACCGCCTCTGATCGAACAGAACGGGAACGTGACACGATTCGCGCCTTGGCTAAACGCGCGCGAGCGCGGGCGACCACCTCAACAGCGTCGGACAGGGCCTCGGGACCATCGGTCCGGGCATCGGCGAGATAGGCCGCAATAGCCTCCTCGCTGTCGAGGTAGTCCGCCGGATCGAAGGGTCGTGTCTTTAGCATCAGAGTTCCTGAGCAAGGGCCTTGGCGCGATCGATGTCCCGCGTCTGACTTGCCTTGTCGCCCCCGCACAATAGCACGATCACCGTGTCACCGCGACGGACGTAGTAGACCCGGTATCCGGGTCCGTGATGGATGCGAAGTTCGCTGACGCCCTCGCCGACCGACCGGGTGTCGCCCAGGTTGCCCAGGGCCACGCGCCGGATACGGCGGGCGACGATGGCGCGGGCCGTCGCGTCCCGAAGAGACCGGATCCAGGCGTCGAACGTCTCGGTGGTCTCGACCCTCAGCATGGGCGGTCACGCCGCCCGCCTGGCCAAGTAGGCGCGGCCATCGGGGGTGGGTTCGGCGTAGCCGAGGCGAGCGAGCGCTTTGAGCGCGCCGTCGACCCGGCGGGCGACCTCACGGCCCTTGAACTCGGCGGCGATGTCGGCCGGTGACAGGGGGCGGGGCGCGGCGTGCAGGCGCGACAGGACGGCCAGGTGCTGGCCCGTGCGGTCGGGCGGGAAGGCGGTGCGCGCGGCCTTGGCGGCGGGCAGGTCGCCGATGAGGTCGTGGGTCTCGCTGCCCGCGACCTGGCGCGGGGCGAAACGTGGCTTCTGATACTCGGGACGCAGCCAGCGGACCTCGCCTTTCGCCTCCTCAGCCGCGCGTTCGGCATTGAGTGCGACGAGGCGAGCCAGGCGCTCCTCGTTAGTTTCGCCGTCGGGCCAGCCGTAGGCCTCCAGTGTCAGGCGGTCGATGTCGCGGTGGATTTCGTCGAGGATCAGGACCGAGCCGGCGTCGAAGTCAGCGCGCTCCTGATCGGTCATGGCCGTGCCCGTCGTCTGGAGAACCCTATGGGCTTCTAGCGCGTTGTAGAGCCGGGTCAGTGTGAGGTCGGGATGCTCCGCCAGCCGCGCTTTGCGGAATGCGTCGAGCCGTTCGCCGACCTCGGCGAGGGCGGCGTGTTGGGCCTCGGTCCAGGTGGGGAATGGAAAAGGGTCGAAGCAGAGCGACTTCTGATAGCGCGGTCGATCTTCCAGAGTTCCGCCGCGAAACAGCGCCCAGCCAGTGTGCGTCGTGGAGGACAAGACCGCGAGCCTCGCGGCATCTTCGTCCGCGACGGCCACCAGCATGTTGTCAGGCAGGATCGCCGCCTCGAGGAACTGGAAGATGCGGTGCTTAGCCGTCTCCACTGTGGCGATGTAGCGGGGCAAGCCTGCCAGCGCGGCGCGAAGTTCCTGCCGGGGTTTGCCGAAGACCCACCAGTTGGCCGCATACTCATGAGCGTCGCGCGTCGGTGAGCGGGTCACTTGCGTATCTCGGTCGATCTTCACCGTCTGCGCCAAGTGCTGATAGACCTCTGGATAGGCGTCGCGTACCTGTTCGGCGGGGAGGCCGTAGAGGTCGATGACCATCTTGCGACGACTGCGAGCTAGCATGTCGCGGCCGTTCAGGTAGGGACGGATATGGGCCTCAAGCCCAGCCCGGCGGCCGAGACCCAGATGCTCCGCCTCCGCTGGGCTGACGATGAAACCCGAGCCGTGCAGCTTGACCCCCGGCGAGCACAGGCCGACGTTGGCCTTCAGCGCACTGGCCCGTGTAACGTCGACGCCGACGGTCAGGTCGCCGTTAATGACGCCGCTTCGCTCAACTACGTCGATCTCGGGTTGATCGGTGTCGAGAGCGGCTTCGCGCACCACAGTGGCCAAGCGGCCTTCCTGGGTTCCGGCCTCGGCAGCCGTCATGGCGATGCGGACGGCGGCGGCGTCTTTCGTGGCGCGGGTCCAGGGGTGGTCATCGACGGCGAAGACGAGCGACACGGGGCGCTTGCCGCTCATCCACCGCTGCATGACGCGGCGCTGGAAGACCTGGGTGATGGAGTTGGTGGTGACCAGACCAAAGCGGCGTAGCTTGGTGCCCTTGGCCGTCAGGATGGCCGCGCAGCGGTCCCACCAGTACATGACGAAGTCGGCGCTGTCGTTCATGTCCGGGTGGGCCTTCCAAAGCGCCTCGGCATAGGCGTCGCCCTGTTCGGCGCGGATGTCCTTGCCGCCGATGAAAGGCGGATTGCCGACGATGAACTCCGCCTCGGGCCAAGGCGGCAGGCGCGGGTTCGGATAGGCGGTGCCGCTGCCCCCGATGATCTCGCCGTCGTGACGAAGGACGGCGTCGATCTGATTCTTGGAACGGTCAGGCCGCAGGGCGACTGGGTTGATGGCTCCGAAGTCTTCCAACACCGGGTCGCGAGTCGAGATGTCGCCGTTGCGGTAGAGGAATTGAAGATAGCCAATCCAGACCACCAGTTCGGCGATGGCGGCAGCACGAGGATTCAACTCCATCCCATAGAACTGGCTGGGCAGGATGTCGCGACGTAGAAGGTCGGGTTTCTGGCCGGCCTCGGCCTGGAGAGCGCCAAGAGTCTGGAGCACTTCGGCCTCCAGCGTCTTCATCAGCTCCAGGGTGACATAGAGGAAGTTGCCGGTGCCGCAGGCGGGGTCCAGAACGCGGGTGCGGGTCAGGGCGAAGTGGAAGTCGGCCACCGCCTGCACGGCGGCGGGCAGGTCGCCCTCAGCCTTCGCCTGTTCGGCCGCGCCTTGAACCGCTTCCCAGTCGGCTCGAAGGGGGTCGATTACGGTCGCGTTGACCAGCCGCTCTACGTAGGGGCGCGGGGTGTAGTGAGCACCGAGGCGCGAGCGGTCCTTGGGATCTAAGGCCTGTTCCAGCAGAGAGCCGAAGATGGCCGGTTCGACTTCCTTCCAGTCCGCCTTGGACGCCTCGATCAGGGCTCCGATGGCCTCGCGCCCCAAGGGGAAGGCGCTGCGGTTTTTGTAGAAGGCCCCGTTGAAGCGGCGGACCTGGGTCTCCAGCCCGAAGGCGAACTTGCCCTCGTCCATCGCCTCGAACAGCTGCGACGCAAGGGGCACAAAGGCGGTGGGGTCGGGGTTGTCCAGCGCCCGTTTCAGCATGGCGGTGAAGCTGTCGGCCGGGAGCAGGCCCACATCTTCGGCGAACATGGCGAAGAGGCAGCGCATCAGGAAGGTGGCTACCTCCTCGGGCGGATGCTTCTTCTCCTCCAGGGCCTTGGACACCTGGGCCAAGTGTTCGGCGATGGTGCGGGTCGCCTTGGCCCGCTCCAGCGAGGGGTCGAGCGAATGGGGGTCGGTCCAGACGGTGCGAAGGCGTTCCTGCACCTTCGCGTCGGCGAGGTCGGCCAAGGCGATGGAGTTGGTCTTGGCGTTCGGGAACGGGCGGTAGGCGCGACCTTGGCCCGTAAAGTCGGCGTAGACGTCGATGCTGCGGCCGACGTCGCAGACCAGGATGAAGGGCGGGCGGTCGTCGGCGGCATCGAGGCGCCAGGCGTATTCGCGGGCCTGGACGAAGGCGTTCTTGAGCAGAGCATCCAGCGCGGGGGCGCGAGTCTGGATGGCGTCCTGTTCTGGTGTGAGCAGGTCGAGCTGGCCGGGGACGGCCTTCGCCTTGCCTTTCAGGCGGGTCTGTTTGGCCTCCAGGATGAAAGCGTCTTGCTTGTAGAGGTCGATCCGCTTGGGTTGACCGTGGTCACCTTCGACCGGGTGCTCGAACCGATACCAAGGGCGGATGTCCGCGCTGGCCGGGTTCGGGCGCGGAAGTCCCAGCACGTCGCAGAGTTCGCCCAGGAACATCTGATAGTCGGCGCGCTCGGCCCCTCCCGCCAGATCGCGCCAGCGCGTGATGAACTCGTCGATGGTCACGGACGCCCTCCCACGCGCACCTCAACCCGGTTCGCCGGGGGGTTGCAAGAGCGACAGCGAAAAGGGCGGGCCCGTTGCCGGACCCGCCCTCTCTGTCCCGGCTCGGAGGCCGGGATGACGATGACTTCGCGAGGCGCGCGGTGCGCGCGCCTCGAAAGACTTAGAAGTCCATGTCGCCCATGCCGCCCATGCCGCCACCGCCGTGGCCGCCGGCGCTGCCGCCCGAGGCCTTCTTCGGCGCGTCGGCGACGGCCGCTTCGGTGGTGATCAGGATGCCGGCGACCGAGGCCGCGTCCTGCAGGGCCGTGCGCACGACCTTGGCGGGGTCGATGACGCCGGCCTGGATCATGTCGACGTACTCTTCGGTCTGGGCGTTGAAGCCGTAGGTGGCCGAGGGGTTCTCCAGCACCTTGCCGACCACGATCGAGCCTTCGACGCCGGCGTTCTCGACGATCTGGCGGATCGGGGCCTGGATGGCGCGGCGGATGATGGCGATGCCGGCGGTCTGGTCGGCGTTGTCGCCGGTCAGGCCTTCCAGCGCCTTGGTCGCCTTCAGCAGGGCGATGCCGCCGCCGGGGACGATGCCTTCCTCAACGGCCGCGCGCGTGGCGTTCAGGGCGTCGTCGACGCGGTCCTTCTTCTCCTTGACCTCGACCTCGGTCGAGCCGCCGACGCGGATGACCGCGACGCCGCCGGCCAGCTTGGCCAGACGCTCCTGCAGCTTCTCCTTGTCGTAGTCCGAGGTGGTGTCCTCGATCTGCTTCTTGATCTGGGAGATGCGGGCCTCGATGGCGTCCTTCTCACCGACGCCGTCCACGATGGTGGTGTCGTCCTTGGTGATGGTGACCTTCTTGGCCTTGCCGAGCATGTCCAGGGTGACGTTCTCGAGCTTGATGCCGAGGTCTTCGGAGATGACCTGGCCGCCGGTCAGGACGGCGATGTCCTCCAGCATGGCCTTGCGGCGGTCGCCGAAGCCCGGGGCCTTGACGGCGGCGACGCGCAGGCCGCCGCGCAGCTTGTTGACCACCAGGGTGGCCAGCGCCTCGCCCTCGATGTCCTCGGCGATGATCAGCAGCGGGCGACCCGACTGGACCACGGCTTCCAGGATCGGCAGCATGGCCTGCAGCGACGACAGCTTCTTCTCGAACAGCAGGATCAGAGGCTCCTCGAGCTGGGCCTCCATCTTGTCGGCGTTGGTGATGAAGTAGGGCGACAGGTAGCCGCGGTCGAACTGCATCCCCTCGACGACGTCGAGTTCGGTCTCGGCGGTCTTGGCCTCTTCGACCGTGATCACGCCTTCATTGCCGACCTTGTCCATGGCCTT
>JADCBH010000129.1 GCA_020253595.1 Brevundimonas sp. | reverse complement strand
TGATCTCGGCGTCGCTCGCCCCCCGGGCCACGCCCAGTTCCTGATAGGGATCGCCCGCCACGCCGTCGCCGCTCCGTACACAAGGTGGATTCGCTCGCCGCGTGTCCGCAGCGTTCTTCGTCAGTTAAGCCATGCGTTCGCAGGCGCAATGCGTTTTTCAGGCCGCGAGCGAAACGACCGCTTCCTCGCCCCATCCCCAGTCGTTCCCATACTGCGCCACGGCCACCGTCGCCCCCGGTCCGATCCCGCCCGGAAAGTCCTCTGCGATCGCCGCTGCGCCATAGACCGCTGACACCCCGTCGACCTCCATCACGCGCCGCTCCAGCCCGCCATCCGCCACCCTCAGACGGAACCGGCGCGGGTCGACCTCGAGCGGCTCCAGGTCCCACCGATCCCCGCCGATCCGCACGCGTGGGGTCCAGCGCACGATCACGCCGTCATGGGCCACCTCGACCACCAGCCCCGCCGGCGACCACGGCCGACCGTGAACGCCCTGAACCGTCACCGACAGTTCCGCGAACCCCGTCCCGCCCGGAACCGCTCCCTGAGGACCGATCCGCGCGATCCTCGGCAAGCTGCGTTCCTCGGCCGCCAGATCGACCCGCGCCAGCCGCTCGTCCAGCACCACGACCAATGCCCCTTCAACCGCCCCCGCCGCCGTCGCGCCTTCCGTTCCCTGCTGCCCCCGCAGCAATCCTGTCAGCCGCCACTGGCCCGACCCTGTCATCTGCGCCGATCGGAACGACACGATCTCCCATCCGGCTCCGGTCTGCACCGCCAGCCGATTCGCCCCGCCCAGCACCGCCCCGGCGGTCGCCGAGGACGGGGCCGCGCCCTCGAACGCCACGGTCATCCGGCTCACCTCGTCCCATCGGCCGACCGCTCCGGCCGACAGCGGCGCTGTCAGCCGACCAACCATCGCCGGCGTCGGGATCACCGCCCGCTGCGTCAACGTCTCGACCGTCTCACCCATGTGCAGCGCCATCGGCCGCCAGGGCTCCACCGCCACGGCCACCAGCGGCCGCCGATCCGCCTCCACGCCCGCCAGCGGCGGCAGGTCCAGCACCACCGCGAACGGCGCCCCCGCCGGCCCCTCGACCTCGCCCGGCCCCTGCGGCCCGGCCTCCTCGCCCGCGGCGACGCTGGCGACCCGCACCAGCGCCGCGCCCGGGGTCTCGTCCAGCGTGACCCGCTCGACCCGCCAGCTTCCCGCCTGGCCTTCAACGCCCACCCGGTCGCCCGGTTCGAGCCTCAGCGCGTCCAGCGGCCCCAGCGCCACGGTCAGTCGCTCGTCCTGCGCCGCCCCCAGCATCCGCACCGCCAGCGCCGTCGCCAGCGCCGCGCCACAAACCGCCGGCAGATCCGCGTCCGCCCCACCGCCGTCGCTGACCTCGTCGGCCCGCACGACCACCGAGCCGGTCTGATAGTCCCGGCCCTCGTCGATGAACCGCACCCGCGCCGCCGTCGGCCGCGCCTCCAGCGACCGCTCACGCCGCAAGCCGTCGCCCTCCTCTCCGACCGCCAGCTGGTCCATCGCCAGCGTCAAAGCCTCGGCTTCATCGCCGATCAGGGCGACCTTCCCGCCCCGCTCCGACGCCGTCAGGCCCAGCGCACCCAGCAATAGCTCGATCGCATCGCGCGTCCGCATCGGCCGGTCGATCACATAGCCCGCGACCGTCCCGTCCGGCCGCCCGACCTCGAACGCATCGTCCGACAGCCCCCCGCGCCGCAGGATCGCCTCCAGCAGACCCCTCGCCTCTCCACCCATCCGCCCGTTCAGCCAGTGCCCGGCCCGCCATGCCCCGGCGTCGGCCCAAACATCCGCCAGCCCGGGAAACGCCGGATAGGGCCGCGCGTCCCAGCACCAGGCGTCCGCCGCCTCCAGCATTGGCCCGCCATAGACCGCCGACACGGGATTGTTCCCAGGCTCCGCGAACCACCCCAGCACCGCCTCCAGCGCCCGCCTCTGCATCCGGTCATCCCGCGCCCCCGTCGAGAACGGCGGCAAAAGGCTCTCAGCCGATTTCGGATCCTGAAACAGGTTCGGCGCATTGCCACCCCGGTCGACCGCCGCGCATCCGAACTCCGTCAGCCGGATCGGCTTCATCCCCGGAACCCAGGCCGTCGGCGTCGCGCGCCGCACCCCGCCCGGCCGGTCGTGATGGGCATGCCCCCACCACCCCTTCAGGTCCTTGACGCGAAACACCCAGTCCTCGCCGTGCGCGGTGTCCAGGATCGGCGTCCGCACCTGCGCTGCCCGATCCGCCTCGCTGGCATGGAACCAGTCGAAGCCCTCGCCACCCGCCACCTGGCGCGCCAGATAGTCCGGATCGTCCGGCCCCTCGAAGTCGTCCGCATCCAAGCCACCGTCCCCGTCGCGCCAGTCCCCCAGCGGCGGGTACCAGTCGATCCCCACGTAATCGACGTTCCCATCCGCCCACAGCGGATCGAGGTGGAAAATCACATCGCCCGACCCGTTGTCGGGCCGATGCCCGGCATATTCCGACCAGTCCGCCGCATAGCTGATCGCCACCTCCGGCCCCACGATCGCCCGGCATTCCGCCGCCAGCGCCCGATACTGCTCGACCGCCGGATATCCGCCCGCCGCATCCCGCGTCCACGTCAGCCCGCGCATCTCCGAGCCGATCAGCAGTCCGTCGCACCCCGTTTCCGCCGCCAGCGCCGCATTGTGCAAAGCGAGTCGCCGCAACCCCCACCCGTCAGCCGCGCCGAACACCGCCGCCAGCTGGGCGTTCGCGCCCGCGCCATCCTCGCCCTTCACCCGCCCGCGCCACGGATAGGCCGCCTGCCGCGCCCCGCCATAAGGATCGGGCAGGTCGTTGTCGGCTGCGATGTCCATGAACACGAACGGATAAAGCGTCACCGCCCACCCCCGCGCCTTCAGCGCCGCCACGGCCTGCCGCACGCTCTCGTCCGACGGCGTCCCGCCATAGGCCGGCCGACCGTCCACCTGCGAAATCAGATGCGCCTCCTCGCGGCCCAGCCCCGCCACCGACCAGACCAGGGGCTCGGTCGGCTTGTCCCGCCGCTCCACACCGGGCTTCACCACGCAATGCCCGGCCCTCAGGTCGGTCCCGAACCACCCGACCACCAGACTGACCCGCTTCAGGTTCGGCAGCTGCGCTTCCAGCTGATCCAGCGAGGCGATCAGGTCCGTTCGCCCATCCCCCAGATGCACGTTCTCGGCCGCCGTCCGCGTCAGCCCCTCGCGCCGCATCACGGCCTCGGTCGCCAGCACGAATTCCCCCGCTCCGGGGATCAGGCAGACCCCCTCCAGCCGCTCCTCCAGCCCGTCGCCCGGCGGCCTGCGAAACACCTCAAAGCTCAGCTGCGGAACCCGATCGCCGAACGCCCCCAGCGGCAGATCCTCGAACACGACGTAGGCCGTCCCGCGATACGACGGAGTTTCACCCTCCCCCGCCTCGATCAGCGGATCCGGCATCTGATCCTCCGTCCCGCGATGCACCCGCATCGACACGCCCGTCAGGTCCATCGGCTTGCCGTCCGCCCAGACCCGCCCGATCCCGTCGATCGGCCCTTCGCACAGCGCCACGGCGAAACTGAGCGAATAGGCATAGTCGACCGTCCTCGGCCCGCCCTTTCCGCCGCCAGACTGATTGCGCCGCTCCACGAACCGCGCCGCCCAGATCACCTGCCCCGTCACACGCGCCCGCCCGAAGACGCAGGCCATCGGCGTCCCCTCCGCCGTCGTCTGCAGCCGCAGCGTGTCCAGCCTCGGCCCCACCTGCCGCGCCGGCGACAGCGCCCCGACGATGCCCCGATCGACCACGCCCCCCAGCGCCGCCCCGATCGCCCGCCCCACGCCTCCGCCGACGATCCCGCCGACCCCGCCCAGGATCACCTGTGCCATCTCGTTCGCCTCCCTTCGGTCGGCTCAGGGAATAGGGATTAGGGGGTAGGGCTTAGGGTCGCTGGCCCACCGATCGTGCGCCCCCCGCCTTCCCTACTCCCTACTCCCTACTCCCTACTCCCTA
>JADCBH010000128.1 GCA_020253595.1 Brevundimonas sp. | reverse complement strand
CGCCCGGCCCCGACGCCGCCCCGGCCGACGCCACCGCGTCCGGAGACAAGACCGACGCCCCCCCGGGCCGAAACCCGGCCTGCGCCGTCACGGTCGGATGCGCCGCCGCTCGATCTCGATGCCCTGGCCGGTCCGCGTCGTCCGGCACCGACGCCGGGTCCGCGCGCACCGACGGGCCAGCAGGGCCGGGGACAGGCCCCGCAGGCCACAGGTCCGCAGATCACCGCCATCTTCAACCAGGTCTATCCGAACTGGGTCCTGCCCTGCGACATTCCCGGGGCGAACCAGCTGAGGATCGAGATGGATGTGACGCTGTCCGCCGACGGCCGCATCACCTCTGGCCCGACCCTGCGCAATCCCCGCTCCGACAGCGTCTATCGCGCGGCAGCCGACGGTGCGCTCAGGGCGATCCGCCAGACCGCGCCTTTCGACGTGCCCCAGGGCTTCCCGGGCGGCGCGTTTCGCCCGACGTTCAATACCGAGCGCGCGTGCCGGAACCGCTAGGGCCGCCTGACGATGCCTGACTCACTCGCCCGGCAGGAGTTGCCGTCCCGAATCTCGCCCCATTCGCCCGGAAGCTGGCGTTTGTCACACGGGCCGGGGATAAGGCCTGACGACCTCTCGCTTCGCCGCCTTCGGAGACAACGATGCGTCTGAACCTGCTGCTCACCACCGTCGCCGCGCTGGGCGTGGCGACCGCGTCGCTGGTGCAGGCCCAGACGACGACGCAGAGCCTGAACGGTGGGCCCTCGCGTCAACAGGCGCAGCAGCAGCCGGCCCAGACCGGCGGGCCTATCGAGGTCGAGATCGATCAGGGCGTGATGCGGCCCTTCCAGATCGCGATTGCCCCCTTCAGCGGCCAGAACGGCGCGTCCATCGCCGACGTCGTCTCGGGCGATCTGCGCCGCTCGGGCTTCTTCGAACCCATCAATCCGGCCAGCTTCATCGAGACGGGCCTGACGCTCGCCAATGCGCCGAACTTCCCGCAGTGGACGCAGATCGGGGCCCAGGCCGTGCTGTACGGTTCGGTCACGCCGCGCCCGGATGGCCGGAACGATGTGGGCTTCCGGCTGTACGACCCCTACCGTCAGTGCCAGCTGGTCAGCTACAACTTCACCGCAACGCCCGAGCAGTGGCGGCGCATCGGCCACAAGATCGCCGACGTCGTCTATGAGCGGATGACCGGCGAGAGCGCCTTCTTCGACACCCGCATCGTGTTCGTGGCCGAGAGCGGCACGGGTCTGAACCGGCTGTCACGTCTGGCGATCGTGGACCAGGATGGCGGAAATCCGAACTTCCTGACCAACGGCAGTGAGATCATCCTGACGCCGCGCTTCTCGTCCAACCCCGACGAGATCATCTATATGGCGCTGGGCGAGGACTACAGCCGAATCTACCTCTACAACCTGTCGACCGGGCGACGCGAGAACCTGGGTGAGTTCGACGGCCAGCCTCTGGCACCGCGCTATTCGCCGGACGGGACCAAGGTCGCCTTCTCCATCATCCGGGGTGGCAATACCGACGTCTTCGTCATGGACCTTCAGACCCGGAGGCTGTCGCGTCTGACGACCGATCCCGGCATCGACACCTCGCCGTCGTTCAATCCGGACGGGACGCGCATCGTCTTCAACTCAGACCGGTCGGGCACGCCGCGCCTCTATGTGATGAACGCGGACGGTTCGGGCCAGCGGCCGATCAGCCGGGGTGGTGGCAGCTATACGGCCCCGGCCTGGAGCCCGCGCGGCGACCTGATCGCCTTCACCCGGTCGGGCGGCGGACAGTTCGGGATCGGTGTCATGGCCCCGGACGGGTCCGGCGAACGAATGATTTCGCGCAGCTACTTCGAAGAGGGCCCGTCGTGGGCACCGAATGGCCGCTACCTGATGTTCTCGCGCCAGACGCGGAACGGGAACACCAATCTCTGGATGGTCGATCTGTCGGGGCGCGTGATCGCCCAGTCCGGCTATCAGGGTCGGGGATCCGATCCCGCGTGGTCGCCCCTGCTTTCCGAAACGCCTTCCAACCTGGGTCGAGGCGGACCCGACAGCTGCGACAGCTGACCCATTTCCGGGGCGGGGCCCCCGGATGCTCACAACCGCGTCATCGCCCCGGCTGACGCTATGAGACCCAACCCGGCGCCGACTAGGCTTGGCTTTCGAAGCGCCGCAGACGACAGAGGAGACGAGCCCATGATGACCGCATCCCGCATCGCAAGGATCGCCCTGATCGGCGCCGCCGTCGCCGCGATGGCCGCCTGCGCGCCCCGCGCCCCAGTCGAGGGCGCGACCGGCCCCACGACGGGCACGGATTCCAATGTCCCGGCCTATCCGGGTCCCGGTGGGGGCACCATCGAAGGCGGGGGGCTGGGCTCCAGCGCCCCGGGCTCGGAAAACGACTTCGTCGTCAACGTCGGCGACCGGATCTACTTCGATCTCGACAGCTACCAGATCAGCCCGGAGGCCTATCCGCGCCTCGACGCCCAGGCCCAGTGGCTGCAAAGCTATCCGCAGGTGACCGTCCGCATCGAGGGCAACGCCGACGAACGCGGAACCCGCGAATACAATCTCGCCTTGGGCGCGCGCCGGGCGGAGTCGATCCGCAGCTATCTGATCGAGCGCGGTGTCTCGGCCGGACGGATCGACACGATCAGCTTCGGCAAGGAACGGCCGATTGCCCAGGGCTCCAGTGAAGAATCCTGGGCCCGCAACCGCAACGGTCGCACGGCGATCGCGTCAGGCGCGCAGTAGGGCGACCTGGGGGGCCTTGTGGATCACGAGCGCCGGACCTGACAGTCAAGGACCTTGACTATTGGACAGGCCTGGTTTCCATCGCGCTACCCCATTGGAGGCTTCGATGATTGAGTTCCTGTTCGCTTCCCTTCTGCTTGCGTCGCCACAGGACGCGGATACCTACGGTCGAGACGTCACCCTCGCGGGCCTCTGCGGCAGCATGGGATGGGTGGTGGACGGCACCCAGGCCAATCGGCTGGCGGACGTCGTGGCCGCCAGCCATCCCCAGATGACGCGCGCCCAGTTCGACGCTGCCGCCGCCCAGGCGGGAGCCGCCTTTGGCCAGCAAACCCGCACGGACATGGCGGCGATCGACAGTCAAGCCGCTTTCCAAGCCTGGGCCTCCGCGCTGGAAGCCCGCTGCGATGCGGTCGCCCAAACCTATCCGGACGTTCTGCATCGGGGCCCGGAGACCGCGGCGACATGGTCGGCGACGCAGGCTCGGCTGGCGGCCCGCTATCCGCAATAGGGCAGGCGAGGTGACGGTCGACAGGTGCCGGACCGTCAGGGTGCTTGCCTCCGGCCCGGCCACCCGTCAGATTGTGCGGTGCACTGTCGGAGGGGCCCCATGGTGGATATCGAAGCGGCCGGCGGCGCAGCGACCAGCGGGCTGATCGGAGCCGCGATCGAGAAGCCGACGGGGTACGCCGGCGAAGCGCATGAAGCCTGCACCGACTGCGGAGAGCCGACATCGGGCAAGTTCTGCTCGAACTGCGGCCAGCCGACTCATGTGCACCGCAGCCTGCTTCATCTGGTCGAGGAAGTGCTGCATGGCGTGCTGCATTTCGACGCCCGCATCTGGCGGACGCTTCCTCTGCTGCTGCTCAATCCCGGCCGCCTGACGCGGGAATGGATCCAGGGCAAGCGCACCCGTTACATCTCGCCGCTCGCGATCTTCCTTTTCACCGTCTTCCTGATGTTTTTCATCATGAGTTTCGGGGGAACCAACGTCATCAACGCCGAGCCGCTTGAAGAGCGTATCGCCGATGCGCGGACGGCGGTGACCGATCTCGAGGCTTCAATCGCCGAGGCTGAAGCCAGGGCGGCAGCCGGTGAACTCGGTGCCCAGGCCACGGCCGACGGACTTCGAGGGGGGCTGATCGGTGCCCAGACCCGTCTTGAGGCCCTTGAGGCGGCCCGCACTTCTGCGCCACGTGCGGACGGCTATGAGGTGGGAAGCTGGCAGGCCGAAATGGTCGACGCTGTTCAGGAACGGCGAGTCAGCATCGGGATCGGTGACGAGCAGTTCCGGGAGAAGATCCTGCACAAGCTCGCGAACCCGGAGTTCGCCGTCTACAAGATCCAGCAGACGGCCTACAAGTTCGCCTTTCTGCTGGTTCCCCTGTCGATCCCGTTCGTCTGGCTGTTGTTCGTCTGGAAGCGCGGTTTCACCTGGTACGACCACGGCGTGTTCGTCCTGTACTCCCTGACCTTCATCTCGATCCTGACCATGCTGATGGGGGTCCTGGGCCAATGGAATGGGTGGTTTACCAGCACGCTGGCCTCGTTGCTCAGTCTCACTGTGCCTGTTCATATGTTCGCGCAGCTGAAGGGCACCTACGGCCTCTCGATCTTTTCGGCGCTCTGGCGGACGCTCTTTCTGCTGTTCTTCTGCGTCATGACGAGTGTCATATTTCTCCTCGCAATCATCGTCCTTGGCCTGACGGGATGATGCTCGGCCTTGTGGCGGCCCCAAATCGGTGAAAGCTCTCAGGTCATGAAAACCCGCAAGTCCCTCCTTCGCGTCCCCAGCCTTCGCGTCCTGGCTCTGGCGGCTGTCGCCACCGGCGTCATCGGCGGAACCGTCGTGGCCCAGACCCAGCCGCTTCCGGCTATCCAGTGGGATGTGCGCCGGCTCGACAACCTGGACCGCAACGTCCGCCGTCTGGAACGCGCCATCACCCAGAGGAACAACCAGGGTGAGCCGGTGCTGGTCGAATCCGATCCCGAGCTGATCGCGCTTCAGGGACGGGTCGCCCTGATGGAGCAGCGGCTGCGCGACATGGAGTTGACGGTCCGGCGTGTGAACGGGGACCTGGAGCGGCTGACCTTCCAGCTCGACGAGTCCGGTGGCGACAACGCCGCGCTTCGGACCCGTCTGGCGGACGCAGAGGACCGCATCGCCACGCTGGAAGCGGCCAAGGAAGCAGCCGAGACCGCCGCGCGCGAAGCCGCGGAGTTCGCCGCCCGATCCCCGACCGGAGACGCCGTCACCGACCTGGCCGCCGCCCGTGCCCTTCTGGCCAGCGACCCGGCGCGCGGGCGCGCGGCGCTGGATCTGGTCGCGTCGACCTGGGCGGACACGCCATCGGGTCGCGAAGCGATGTGGCGGAT
>JADCBH010000127.1 GCA_020253595.1 Brevundimonas sp. | reverse complement strand
GTCGTAAGCCACGCGCGCCACATGCTCGGCCGTCTGCCACATCCAGGCGGGATAGGCAGACGAGACCTGTTCGCGGCTGCCGTTCACGTCGTGGAACTCGGTCAGGGTGTAGCCGGGGCAGAGCGCGGTGACGTGGACGCCGGTTCCCCGCGTCTCGAGCCAAAGACCCTGCGAGGCCTTGATGAGGAAGCTCTTGATCGGGCCATACAGGGTGTCGCCGCCTGTCGCCGGCATCTGACCGGCCAAAGAGGCGACATTGATCACCCGCCCGTATCCCCGTTCGACCATGCCGGGCAGGAACAGCCGCGAAAGCGCCACGGGCGCCGTGAGCATGACGCGGATCATGGCCTCGTGCGCCTCGGGCTCGGTCTGGAGGAAGCCGGTCGTGCGGGAAAAGCCGGCGTTGTTGATCAGACCGTCGACGGTCAGCCCGCGGGACAGGGCCGCTCGAAACAAGGCCTGCGGGGCATCCGACTGGCCCAGGTCGGCAGTGATCATCGCGACGTCCGCGCCGTGAGAGGCTCGCAACTCCTCTGCCAGCGCTTGTAGCGCCGCATCGCGCCGTGCCGTCAGAATGAGGTCCCATCCCCGAGTTGCATACACGCGCGCCAGGGCCGCGCCGATGCCGGCAGAGGCTCCGGTGATCAGGATGCGAGGACGTCGATCGGCGGGTCGGTTCACGCCGCGACGATCTCCGCCGCGCGGATGGCTTCGCTGCATGAGCTATGAATCTTCACCCCGGCGAGCGCGGGCGCGTTCTCGGCCAGCAGGTCCGCGATGGTGATCTTCGACAGGGCATCTGACGCGGCCTGATCCGCCAGCGTCAGGACCTTGCCGACCTGACGCGGGATGTGCTCGCCAATCGGGCACCCCTTGGCACCCGCTGGCGGTGAACCAAGATGGGCACAGCCGTTGACCGCCCTCAGCACCTCATCAAGCCGGATGTCTTCGGGCAGACGCAGCAACCAGGAGCCGCCAGACGCGCCCGGGCGCGTGGCGATCAGCCCGGCCTTGGCCAGGAGCGCGGTCACACGACGGATCACCACCGGATTGGTCGGCACCGAAGCCGCCAGGATGGCGCTCGGGGCGGCGCGCGATGCGTCGAACGCCCCCTTGTGAGCCAGATAGGCAAGGGCGTGCGCGGCGACGGGAAAGCGTTGGCTGTCGGACATGTTTTTCAGGTTCCAGACGGTAAAGTAGGGTCTTGGCGCAGGTTTCACAAATCCTTGCCAAGCGCGGCTCGCGGCAAACCTTGCTTGCGCGATTGAATCCCCCCTTCAATGAGCCTAAAGGCGCTCCGCTTTGATGGGCGCGCGTGAGGCGCGACCCGGAGGATACTCATGGCAGGGGAAGCTTCCCCCGGCGACGGCGCTCCCCCCGCCTCGCCCCAGACGCCGAACGACGCGCCGACTGCGGCGCCTGCCGGCGGACACGACAACGGACACGCAAAGACCGGCAAGATGGCCCTGATCATCGGGGCGATCGGCGTGGTGTTTGGCGACATCGGCACAAGTCCGCTCTACGCCATGCGCGAGGCGCTGCATCATTCGCGCGGTGGCGGCGCGGACGAGCTGGCCGTGCTGGGCGTCGTTTCGCTGGTCTTCTGGGCCCTGATCCTGGTCGTCACGATCAAGTACGTCGTCTTCCTGATGCGCGTCGACAACAAGGGCGAGGGCGGGACCCTGGCCCTGATGGCATTGGCCCAGCATGCGGTGGGCCGACGCTCGGCCGCCATCTTCGTGCTGGGGGTCTGCGGTGCGGCCCTCTTCTATGGCGACGGGGTCATTACGCCGGCCATTTCCGTGCTCTCCGCGATCGAGGGACTGAAGGACGCGCCGGGTATCGGCCCCTCGTTGACGCCCTATGTGCTGCCTATCGCGGCGGGCATCCTGATCGCCTTGTTCATGATCCAGTCGCGCGGCACGGGGTCGATGGCGCGGTACTTCGGACCACTGACGCTGGTCTGGTTCCTGATCCTGGCCGCGCTGGGCGTCTATCACATCTTCGACGACATCTCGATCCTGAGGGCCATCTCGCCTTACTACGGCGTGGCCTTCCTGTTCGACAACGGCTTCCTCGGCTTTGTCATCCTGGGCAGCGTCTTCCTTGCCGTCACCGGGGCCGAGGCGCTGTATGCCGACATGGGCCACTTTGGCAAAAGCCCGATCCGGCTTGGCTGGCTGTGGGTCGTGCTGCCGTGCCTGACGCTGAACTACCTGGGTCAGGGTGCCTTCGTTCTGGCCAACCGTGAGGCGGCAGAGAACCCGTTCTGGCTCATGGTGCCCCAGTTCGCCTACTGGCCCGTGCTGATCATGGCCACCCTGGCCACCGTCATCGCCAGCCAGGCCGTCATCACCGGTGCCTTCTCGGTGACGCAACAGGCCGTCCAGCTGGGCCTGCTGCCCCGCATGTCGATCCTGAACACGTCAGAGAGCCAGGCCGGCCAGATCTACGTCCCGGCGGTCAACTCGCTGCTGATGGTCGGAGTGCTGGCGTTGCTCGTCACCTTCCAGACGTCGTCAGCGTTGGCCGCCGCCTACGGCATCGCCGTTACAGGTTCCATGTTCGTCGACAGCCTGTTGGCCTGGTTCATCGTCCGGAACCTGTGGAAGTGGTCGATTCCCCTCAGCCTGGCCGCCATCTCGCCGCTGGTGGCCATCGACCTCGTCTTCATGACCTCGAACATGCTGAAGATCCCGCAGGGTGCCTGGATGCCGCTGGTTCTCGGCGCAGGCCTGGTCACCATCATGTGGACCTGGACGCGTGGATCGCAGATCCTGACTGCCAAGGCCAAGAAGGACAGCTTGCCGCTGACCGACCTGATCGAGATGCTGCGTGCTCGCCCGCCCCACCGCGCACCCGGAACAGCCGTCTTTCTGACCTCGGACCCGGACGTCGCCCCGGTGGCCCTGATGCACAATCTCAAGCACAACAAGGTGCTGCACGAGAAGAACGTCATCCTGACCGTCAAGACGCTGGACCGGCCCCGCGTACCCGAAAGCGAGCGGTTCGTGATGGAAGCCATCAACGACGACTTCAAGCGGATCACGCTCAGCTTCGGCTTCATGGAAAGCCCGGTCGTGCCCCGCGCGCTCGGTCAGTGCCGCAAGCAGGGGCTTAAATTCGACATAATGTCGACCAGCTTCTTCCTCGGCCGCCGCTCGGTGGTGCCATCGGCCAATCAGGGCATGCCGCTTTGGCAGGACAAGCTGTACATCTTCCTGATGCGCAACGCGGCCAACCCGACGGACTTCTTCCACATCCCGCCCGGACGGGTGGTCGAGCTCGGCACACAGGTTTCGGTTTGACCGAGGGCCGCAACTCGTCGGCGCGCGGACGGCGCATGGCCGACAAAGCGCGAGGGCCCCGGCGCGAGCCGGTCGCCCATCCGCCGTCGGATGATCCCGCCGCCGATATCGGCGTTGAGGCCCGCATCGCTGCTGGCGTGCTGCTGAACGCGGCGCTTGAACGGCGCAACGGCCTGGATGAGGCGATGAGCTTCACCGAGGTGGCGGCCCTGCCCGCGCCCGACCGTGCCTTTGCGCGGGCCGTGGCCATGGCGGCGCTGCGGCGGCTGGGCGAGATCGACCAGATCCTTGACCGCCGCCTGCAGAAGTCGCCGCCCGAGGCCGTGCGCACCCTGCTGCGGGTGTCGCTGGCCCAGACGCTGGTGCTGGGCACCCCGGCGTTCGCGGCCGTGTCGACGGCGGTGAAGCTGGCCGAGCGGGGGGTCACGACGCGGCCCTACAAGGCGCTGGTCAATGCGGTCCTGCGTGGCGTCGAACGCGAGGGGCCGGGCCTGACCACGGCTCGCTCCAACCTGCCCGACTGGATCGCGGCGCGCTGGGCCCAGGCCTATGGCGAAGCCATGTTGGAGGCCATCGCCCTGGCGGTTCGTGAGGAGCCGCCGACCGATCTGAGCCTCAAGCCCGGCGTCGACGCCGGTGCCCTGGCCGAAGCGCTCGACGGTCGGGTCTTGCCTGGCGGAACGGTTCGGACCGGCGCACGCGGCGATGTCGCGGGCTGGCCGGGGTATGAGACCGGCGACTGGTGGGTGCAGGACGCCGCGGCCGCCGTGCCGGTGCGGTTGCTCGCGCCGAAGGCCGGTGAGGCCGTGCTGGATCTCTGCGCCGCGCCGGGTGGAAAGACACTGCAGATCGCGGCCTCAGGTGCCGCTGTCACGGCGCTGGATCGTTCAGAGACCCGGCTGAAACGCGTTCGCCAGAACCTGGAGCGGACCGGCCTGTCGGCCGAAGTCGTTGTGGCCAACGGCGAGGAGTGGCAGGACGATCGCACGTTCGATGCCGTGCTGCTGGATGCGCCGTGCACTGCGACGGGGACGCTGCGGCGCAACCCCGAGGTTCTGCGCGCCACCCGCCCGGCCGACGTGGCCAAGCTGGCCGATGTGCAGCACCGGCTGCTGGATGCGGCGGCGCTGCGGGTGAAGCCCGGCGGGCGGCTGGTCTACTGCGTCTGCTCGCTGGAGCGCGAGGAAGGCGAAACCCAGATCATCGCCTTCCTGCGTCGTAACCCCGCCTTTCGCACCGTCGCCGCCGATCCGGCCGCCGTGGGCGCCGCGGCCGAGGCCGTGACGCCCGAAGGTTGGCTGCGCATCCTGCCGTCGCAATGGCCCGAGCACGGCGGGCTGGACGGGTTCTTCGCGGCACGACTGGAGCGGCGCTAAGCCGCCTCAGCGCCCCTCGGCGGGGATGGTCACCCTCCGCTCGATGCGAACGCCCGGCGCGGACGCCAACGTTTCCGACCGGGTGACCGTGGTCTCGCTTCTGCGCGTCGAACGGATGTCGATTTCGCCGGATCCACTGATGTTCTGGTTCAGGGTCGTCGGTTGGCGGGTGAGTTCGACATCTCCTGAGCCGGAGACGGTCACATCGACCCGGCCCGTCGGCCCCAGACGCGCCTCGCCCGAACCGGCGATGGCGACGTTGGCATCGGTCAGGTCCAGTCGAGACAGATCGACCTCGCCCGAGCCGGAGATGTCGAGCTCCAGCGTCTGGGCCCGGCCGTCGGCCTCGATCTCGCCGGAACCGGAGACATCGATGGACAGGGCGGTCTGGTCATAGTCCCGGATCTTGAGATCCGAGGACCCTTCGAGGTCGAAGGTGGTCACCGACGGGGCGGTAACCGTGATGCGGACGCGCTCGGAGTCCGACCAGCCGTCGATGCCCTGGTTGTTCCAGCGCACGGTGACGCGCTCGGGGCCGTCTTCCATCCACAGGCGCGAACCCTCGACGCGGATGCGGTCGATGATGGGCTGGGGGCCGGTGATGACGACGGTGTTCGCGTCGCCCTGGACGTAGGTGACGTCGGCGGAGAGGTCGAGCTCGAGGCGCTCGCCGCCGTCGAAGGCGACCGAGCGGGTCACGTCTGGGCCGAGATCTTCGGCCTTGCCGGAGCGCTCGATGCGGCCGTTGCCCCACTCGTCTTCGATGAAGGTCCAGGACCAGCCGTTGGCGGCGAGGTCGCGGCCACCGAGCGCGGCCGCCCCACCGAGGGTGGCCAGTGACAGCACCAGCGCGGCGCCGGCGATGATGAAGAGAGTGCGGATCATGCCGAGGCTCCCGAAGTCGTGGTGTTGGAGGGTTCAAGCGCCGGCTTCAGCAGCCGGTAGTGAAGGCGGGCGAACCAGATCAGACCGTTGACCAGCCAGATGCTGACGATGGCCAGCAGCGCGCCGAGTGTCGTCGCCGCGGCCATGAGGCTGAGCCCGAACAGGATGGCCGCAAGGGGCCCGCCCGGAGGCGCGGCGAAGGGTCCGGCGACCATGACCGCGCCGCCCGAGAAGAACAGGGCGATGGCGGCGATGAAGAAGCCGAACAGGGTGCCGATGACGCCCATGAGGATGGGCAGGAGGATCAGGATGTCGATGGCGCCCAGCCCCAGCACCGCGAAGACGGCGGCGGCGGCGGCGGATGGGTTCTTTTCCTGATGCCAGCGCTGGGCACCGGCTTCGGCGCGCAGCTCACGCGCCAGACGATCGGGATCGCCGAGCGCGGCCGCCACCTCGGCCTCGGAGCGGCCGGCAGCGATGCCATCGTCGAAGTGGGTCTCGTAATCCGCGGCGATCTCGTTGGCGGTGGTCGTCGGAAGACCAACCAGGCCGGCGCGAAGCCGACGAAGGAATTCCTGACGGGTCATGCGAGCTCCCCCTGAGCTTGAGTTTGGCCCTGGCTGGTGGTCGGCGTCACGATGGCGTCGACGGCCCGGGCGAAGTGGGTCCATTCGGCGGACTGGGCGGCGAGCGCCTGACGGCCGGCCTCACTGAGGCGGTAGTATTTGCGCGAGGGCCCGGCGCTGGATTCGACCAGATAGGTCTCGACCAGTCCGTCGGACTGCATCCGGCGCATGAGCGGGTAGATGGTGCCCTCGCCCATATCGATGGCGTCGGACAGCCGGCTGGCGATCTCGTAGGCGTAGCTGTCGCCTCGGGCGAGGAGGGCGAGGACGCACAGCGACAACACCCCCTTCTTCAGCTGGATTTCTATGGTTTCGGGCATGCCGATCACCTCCTTGACGAGCCAACACCTATCGCAAGGTATCTGTCTTCGCAAGGTAGCTGGTGAAACATGACATAGATTTAAGGCATGCACCGACGCCCTCGCCGGGATGCGGCGAGGTGGGAAGGGCGGGCGGAGCAGCGGGCGCGAGGCCCGGAGACCGTGTGGTGAGTAGTTTCGGCTTCGCGTCTTCTGCTCCGCGCGGTTGGTCTGCTCGGAAGCGGACGGCCCCGCGTC
>JADCBH010000126.1 GCA_020253595.1 Brevundimonas sp. | reverse complement strand
CCCTCATCCAGACTGTCGCGCCAGGGATAGGTCCGGCCGATCTGGAAGTGAGCGGCACCAACCTCGGTGAAGGCGTCGATGGCGGCGGTGCGGGCCTCGGCGACCAGTGCGGTGACCTCAGGGTTCTCGCCGTAGCGAGGCAGTTTCGACAGGACGTGGGGCTCTACCGTCGCCTCATGCAGGGAGCGGCGTTCTTCCGGCCAGACGAAAACGGGCTCGATCAGGAGGGCGTTGGTCGAGAGCGCCGTCAACATCATGCCGGTCTGAACCCGGCCCGCCTCGAAGCGGGGCCTCAGCGCCTCGAACCGGGACATGATGGCGCGATAGGCGGCCTGGCCGTCCTGCAAGGCGACGAGGCCATGAACCGGCACCCAGCGCTCACCGTCGGGGCCCAGTACATTGTTCAGCGGCGTGAAGGGGCTAACCCTGACCACGCGCGGGATCGACGCCTCGACCTCGCGTCCACCCAGACCCAGGCAGATGCGGCGCGCCTCAACCAGATCGGCTTCAGCCCCGGCGGCGGAGCGGGCCTCTGCTGTCAGATGGATTGACCAATCATCGGCCCCGAGAAAGCCCCGCCCAGCGACTGCCGTTCGGGCTGCGGCCGCCACGCCCTTGAACAGATCGCCTCCAGACGTCGCGATGGCCCCCAGCGCCTTGACCCCCTGAAGCAGCGACGCCCGCTTCAGTCGCATCGCAGACAGAGCCGGATCGAATCCGAACATGTCAGCCGCAACGCCGGCGCGGCTGATCTCGGCCGTCGCCGCCAGCGCCTGGTCTGCCGTGTCGAAGGCGAAGGAGCCGTGCGCCTCGTGCGCCGGCGTCCGCATGAGCCGGAGTGTGATCTCGGCCTTGACTCCAAGCGCGCCGCAATCGCCGCAGAACAGGCCAGTCAGGTCAGGGCCGTAGTGGCGGTAGAAGACCCGGCCGTCGGCCTTGCGGCGAGCGCCGGTCGCGACGAGCCGCCCGTCAGCGAGGGCGACTGTCAGGCCGACGACGCTCTCGGACGTCGTGCCCCAGTGGCCCGCGCCGAAGACAGCGTTCAGCTGGGACAGGCCGCCGCCGATCGTCGACGACACGCCGGACAGAGGGCCCCAGAAGGGAGTCCGCAGGCCTTGCGGCTTCAACGTCTCGTGCAGGGCCTTCCAGGTGCAGCCGGCCTCGACCGTGACCGTCATGGCCTTGGGATCGACGTGCAGCACCCGATCCATCCGCGACAAGTCGATCAGCGCGACCGGACCAACGTCCGAGGCATAGCCACCGGTGTAGCTCATGCCACCGCCGCGCGGGGCCACGGACAGATTCAGCCGTGCTGTTTCAGCCAGGGCCCGCGACAGGCCAGCGGTGTCGGCCGGGCGGAGAACCGCGACCGGACGGCGACCGATCTTCCAGATGTCCTGACCGTAGAGGTCCAGCAGGGCCGGATCGGTCGAAACGACCTCGGGGCCCAGCGCGGCCCGGAGGGCGTCGGCGGGCAGTGTGCGGGACAGGTCGTCGGCAGGGCTCATTGGGGCTTCCACAGACCAAGCAGGGCCGCCGCAAGCAGCAACAGCCAGATGAAGAGAACGGCGGGGCGGGTCACGGCGAGCGACCGGGCGATACGAGCGTCGGCGTCCGCCTGTCCGGCCGCGAGCGCACCCAGGGCCGGGCCGAGGTCGGCGGTCAGGCGGCGGACAAGCAAGCCGGTGAGGACGCATCCGGCGAGGATGAGGAGCTTGAGGTTCACAAACAGCGGCCAACCGCTAACCCCCGCCAGACCCGCCACGCCGCCCGCACCGAGGCCGGCTGCCACGACCCAACGCACGCCGAGATCAAACTGGCGCAGGCTCGACGCGGGCGCGGCGTGGCTCAGATGAATTCGCCAGGCGACGAAAAGCCAGACCAGCCCCGCCGCCCATGAGACCGCGATCCAGACCAGATCGACCGAGACCCACCCCCGCGTGGCCGCCAGGGTGAACCCCGTCGGAAACGCCAGGATGAGCGCTGTGCGAGGGGCCATGTCGACGTCGCCCAGCAACCCGGCCGCTCCTAGCCTCGCCGCCCGGTCCTTGCCGGGATTGGCGATCAGGAAAGACGCCACGAACGCACCGAGATCGCCACCCAGCCAGTAGACCAGGATCAGGACGTGCAGCAGCAGGAGAAGTGCGTCGGCCAAGGCGTCGTCCGCAAATGATATAAGTCTATATCATTTGGTCGCGACGCTGTTGGCAAGCCCAAAGGGCTATCAGGTCCAGCCTTCGGCCCCCGAGTGGCGCTGGGACGTCATGTGGTACTGGAACCGGTCTGGCCGGTAGTGGCCGACGATCATCTGCACGGGTCGGCCGTCTGCGCCGATCATGATGCGCTCTATCTTCAGGACGGGTGATCCCGACGGCACGTCCAGACAGGCCGAAACGGTGGGCGAGGCCGCGCCCGCCGTAATCCACTGCTCGGCCTCCACGGCCCCTGCCCCAGCGCGTTCGAGCAGCGTCAAAAGCGGCGTCGAACGCAGTTCATCGATCGAATAGCGTGCCGCGATGTCGGCGGGGACATAGGTCGTCAGGTAGGAGAACGGTTCGCCTTGCAGCTTCCGCAGGCGGACGGCTCTCTGAACCGTCGCCCCGGGTTCAAGTTTCAGCCGCGCTGCAACAAGAGCATCGGCGGGCTCGTCGGCCACCTCCAGCAGCTCCACCTCGGTCGTGAGACCCATCGCCTTCAGGGACGAGATCAGGGTCTCGAAGGAGCCGGACACCAGCGGGATCACCCCCCCGGTCGACACGATCGTGCCCCGACCTCGATGGCGCGAGACCAGATTGTTGGCGGCCAGTTCGTTCAACGCCCGCTTGACCGTGATACGCGACACGTCAAAGGCTCGCGCCAGTTCCTGCTCGCCAGGCAGGGTCTCGCCATCGGCGTAGACGCCCGTCTGGATGCGTTCGCGCAGGACCAGATAGACCTGATGATACTGGGGCGTGGGCAGGGCCCCGTTCAGAAGTCCCGCGTCGTCGGCCTGGATGTCTGATGCGCCGTCGGCCAAATGACCTATTCCTATACCAACTCAGTCCGCGCTAGGCATAGGACGATCCGCCCGGAGCGCGCAATGTCAGACCCCTCGCCCTACATCGCCCTCGCCTTGCAGGCGACCTGCTTCGCCGTCAACGGCGATGCCGACGCCCGCGCCAGTCGGCCGCGCATGGCCGAGGCGATCCGGCGGATCGGAGCCCAGATCGCGGCGTCGAAACGCTTCATCGGTCCGGACGTGCGGCTGGTCGTCCTGCCGGAGTACTTCCTGACGGGCTTTCCGATGGGCGAGCCGACCGCCGTCTGGTCCGAGAAGGCCTGTCTGGCACCCGGAGGGCCCGAGTATCGGGTGCTGGGCGAGGTCGCCCGCGCCAATGACGTCTTCCTGGCCGGCAACGCCTATGAGACCGACGAGCATTTTCCAGGCCTCTACTTCCAGTGCAGCTTCGTCATCGCGCCCGCAGGAGAGGTGGTGCTGCGGTATCGCCGCCTTGTCACCCTGTTCGGCCCCAGCCCCTATGACGTCTGGGATCACTACGTGGCCCGGTACGGCCTGGATGGCGTCTTCCCCGTTGCCGACACCGAGATCGGTCGACTGGCGGCTATCGCCTCGGAAGAGATTCTTTATCCCGAGATCGCTCGCGCCCACGCTGTGCGCGGTGCCGAAGTGTTCGTCCACTCCTCCAGCGAGATCGCCGCAGCGCTGGCCACCCCGAAAAACGTCGCCAAACAGGCCCGCGCCATCGAGAATTTGGCCTACGTCGTGAGCGCCAACTCGGCCGGGATCGAGGGCATCGCCATCCCCAAGGCCTCGACCGACGCCTCGTCCAAGGTCATCGACTTCCGCGGCCTGGTGCTGGCGGAGGCCGGCTACGGCGAGAGCATGGCCGGCTATGCGGAGATCGACGTCGGGAGTTTGCGCCGCTACCGCCGCCGACCGGGCATGCCAAACATCCTGTCGCGCCAGCCTATGCACCTGTGGAGCCAGGCCTATGCGGGCGTGGACATTCAGCCGCGGAACACTCTGCTGGACGGCTCGGGCGGGGTGACCGTTCCGACGCCCGCCTTCTACGCCCAGCGTCAGCGGGCGGTGATCGACAAGCTGGCCGATGCGGGCCTGATCTAGGCACCCCGAGCTTACCGGCGTTCACCGTGTCGTCATGGTTACGGTTTCATGACAGCCGAGGGCTCTGAACCGTGCCGTTACATTACAGCGTTGACGCCTGCTCTCCCTCGTCCATAGTCAAATGACCTATAAGTATATCATTTGGCCAATCGGAGGGGCTGGACCCAATGTCGCACACTCACCGTGTTATCCCGACGCGCAGCATGATCCTTGCGGGCGTCGCGTTCGCAGCCTTGGCCTCGGCCGCCGCGCCCGCCTCCGCGCAACAGGCGTCGAACGGCGACCCTGAAGCCTCGGCGGTCGAGGACATTGTGGTCACCGCGCGTCGGCGCGAGGAATCCCTGCAGGACGTGCCGATCGCAGTTTCCGCCTTCACCGAGGAAACGATCGAGAACCGACAGCTTGAGGATCTCTCCGACATCGCCCGCTACACACCGGGCGTTCAGCTGCAGCAGGCCTTCGGCCGGGATGGCGACCGCCCCGTTATTCGTGGTGCGTCCAACATCCTGATCTCCGACGGCAAGGTCGGCGTTTTCCTGGACGGCATTCCGTGGTTCGGTGACTTCACGACCCTGGATCTCGACACAGCTCAGCGCGTTGAGGTGATTCGCGGGCCTCAATCGGCTGTGTTCGGTCGCGGGACCTTGTCGGGTGCGATCAACGTCGTGACCCGCCGCCCCGGCGACGACTGGAGCGGCCGTGTCAGCTATACGGCGGGAACCGACAATCGCCTTTCAGTCTCGGGCGTCATAT
>JADCBH010000125.1 GCA_020253595.1 Brevundimonas sp. | reverse complement strand
CGGACGCCATCGCCAAGGCCGAAGAGGCTCTAAAGGCCATGTCGTCCCAGTTCGGCCAATGGCTGCAGGACGAGATCGTCAAGCTGGACGCGGCCCAGGCAGCTGTGCGCAGCGATGGCGCCTCCACCCAGACCATCGAGGGCGTCTATTTTCGCGCCCATGACCTCAAGGGCCTTGGCACGACCTACCAGTATCCGCTGGTGACCCGGCTTGCCGGCTCGCTCTGCAAGCTTCTGGACGATCCGGCCAAGCGTATGTCGGCCCCTCTTGTCCTGATCGACGCCCATATCGACGCCATCCGCGCCGTTGTCCGCGACGAGATCCAGACCGACGACCACCCGACGGGCCGCATCCTGGCGGAAACGCTCGAAGCCAGGGTCGCCGCTCACCGGGCCGGCTGACCCGACAAGTCCTTCTTGAGTTGATGCGTCAGGCCGCGTTCGCGGCAACCATCCGCGCAGGACCAGGGGCCGGCTGGTCCAGACGTTCCAGAAGATAAGCCAGATCGTCGCGCGGCGCATTGGGCCGCTGTGTCAGGAACCGCTCCAGCATGCGCTCGCGGAAGGCTTCGCTCGACACATCACCGCCCTCGGCCATCAGCTGCCGCCAGGTGTCGACACCGGCACGAAACGCCTGAAACAGACGGGGCGGCAGCCCTGCACGATCATAGATGGCCTTGAGCCCCAGCGGACCCGCATCATGCACCATCAGCCAGGCCCGGCTGTGGGGCGTCGACGCCAGTTCGGCTACACCATGCTCGAACAAGGCCATCTTGCCGCGCGCCAGTGCGCGCAGCAGGAGAGAGGGCGTCAGCGCCTTGCGGGCATTCAGTTGCGCCACGAAGGTCGACAGTTCCGCACCGGCGGGAGCCTGATCGATGAGGTCGACCGTCGCGCGCTCCCGCGCATAGGTCGCCAGGCGGATCGCAGTCTCGGGTGCCACGGCATGACGGCTGACCAGATGTTCACGCACGGCTTCTGACGCCAACGCCACTAGACGCTCGGTGATGTCCAGCGGCAGAACCTGGCGATAGGCGAGCGCAGCCACCACCTCGGGCGACGAACCGAAACGGTCAATCGCGCGACCCATGGCGCGTTCCGAGATATCCGCATTGTCGTTGGAGGCCAGGGTGCGTACCGCGGGTTCGACGGCTTCGGCGGCGATCACATCAGCGACGTCACGCGGCACCCCGGGACGGGCCGCGACGGCGATCTGCCGCGCGGCGGAACCGGCGCGGACGATCTCGATCAGATCGGCATCCGAAAACACCGGTGACGCCCCGATGATGGGAAGCGCGATGGAATCGACATCCATCGCCAGCTTGCGGGCCACATCGCGGGGCAGCAGGTCAGAGCTCTTCAACGTTACCGCCAGGGCCCGGCGAACAAGCTCGGCTGCGTCATCGGCCAGCATGCGCAGGATCTTTTGTGCGGCCGCCCGATCCTCCTCGGACATGTCGATCTGCTCCATGCTGCGGCACAGCTTGTGTGCGGCGGCGGCCCGATCGTCGTCGTCGGACGCCTTGATCAGGCGGCGGATGTCGAATTCAGTCAATCGGGCGCGGGCAGCGGTCATGGGCTCGGACGGATCCTCAAGTCGTGCCGGATGGTGAGCGACCAGGCTTAACGGCCGGTTTACCAACCGGCGTCGGTCGAGGATTTCCGCTCAGGTCCGAAGGCGCCTCCGAAGCCGACACCCGCGTCGGACTTGAACTGCCCATCCCCGTCCTGGCCCAGCAACAGGGCAAGCAGGCTCTGATCCTGCTTGAGCCGGTCCATCCGCGCGGCCAGCGCCAGCGCCTGCTCGTCCAGTGGCGGGGCCGAAGGCGTAGAGGGGCCGACGACAGGCGACGGACCGCCTGCGGTGCTCTGCAAGTTGGCGTGGACCTCCGCGACCGTGGCGTGGCGGCCCTCGCGATAGAAGATCGACCGATTGGCGGCGGCGGCCTGCGGGAACATGGCGACCGCGCTGGCCCCGGGGCGGGTCGCCATGGCCTCCATGATCTGGGCCGCGCCCGCAGGTCCGAGAAAATGGGCGGCGTAGAGATCGCCGGCGCCCGGCTCCCGGCCCGTCCGGCCGCGGAGATAGGACGCGTTCTGGGCCGTCAGCTCGCCGGCCATCAGCGATGCGGCGACGGGATCGAACCGCAGATCCAGCACGACGTTCCGCGCCGATCCCTCGACCCGCCAGCGACCGTCGGCACCGCGATGGATCAGGTCCGCGTACTGGCCATAGCCATGCTTGGCCCCATGCTGTTTGACCGTCGCAAGCCAGGTCTGCTCGATGAACTGGAACAGACCGGAGGCCGAGGAGGTCGGAGCCCTCGCATTCGGATTGAAGGCGCTCTCGCGCCGGGCCGTCTTCATCAGGAAGTCGAAGTCGACGCCGGTCGACTGGGCTGCGCGACGAATCGCGGCCTCTACGCCTCCTGACGCTGGAATCGCCCTGACGGTCATACCCCGGAGGCTGAAAGAACGTGGTTAAGCGGTCGTTAACGTCGGTTAACGCCCGCGTTCGGCCCGAGGGCCACGGTGTCGAGAGCGGCGGCACACCAATCGCTCTCAGACAGTCAGATCCTCGGGGACCCAGGCCCTGGCTGTCTGCCGCCCGTCAGAAGCCGTCATTACCCAGTGCCGTAATCCGGTCATGGGCCGCGCGCGTCGTGGTCGCGGGCGCTGGGGAGGGCCTGAACGGAGAGCGACGACCATGATGATCGAGACTGCCGGCGGCCCCCGCCTCATCAACCCCATCGACTACGGCCAGCGCCGCCGACCCCTGCCCCGCAGCATGGTCGCCGCCGTGGGGCTGGTCGTGCTGGCCCATATCGGCCTTGCGACGGCCCTCTACCACCAGCGTTTCGAGCTGCGCGACATGGCGGCTCCAATCCCGGATCGGATCATCGACGGCGTGACCCTGATCCCGCCGCCCCCGCCCCGGCCACCCGAACCGGCCCGGACGCCGCCTGCGGCCAATCCACGCCTCAACCCAACGCCAGCGCCTGCCACGCTGACCGAGACGCTCACCGCCGTCATCAACGAGACGGCGACAACGACCACAGGCCCCGTGATCAACCTGGAGACCCTTGTCCCGCCGGAAACATCGACGGGCACCGCGACGGAGCCGGTGGCGGAGACGCCGCGTGGCCCGCCGGTCATCACCTCGCCCCGGTGGATCAGCCGGCCGAGCGGCGACCAGCTGGCCCGCGCCTATCCGGACCGGGCGCTGGAGCGCGACGTCGAAGGCGTCGCGAGCCTGAGCTGCACCGTCAACGCCAACGGCACGGTATCGGCCTGCGCGGTCGTGTCGGAAAGCCCGTCAGGAAATGGCTTCGGCCGCGCAGCCCAGCAGCTGAGCCGCTACTTCCGCATGAGCCCCCAGACCGTCGATGGTCAGCCCGTTGACGGCGCGCGAGTGACCATCGGGATCCGCTTCACCCTTCCCGAGGATTGAACCGCAGGGGATCGAGGGCGGCGGCGTACGGACCGCACGGCCGACCCTCGATCCCGTCCGCGACGGTCCGGGCCACCAGCGGAGCCAAAAGCCAGCCGTTCCGGCGCGGAGCCAGCGCAAGGTGAATCGATTCCCCGACCGGCCCCGCCAGGGGAAGGCCGTCCGGCGTTGCGCCTCGCACAGCGGCCCGCCATTCGACGGCAGCGTCGAGCGATCGACCGATCAGGGCCTCGGCCTGGGCGATCAGGCGAGCGGAGGCCGAGGGGTCGATCAACGCCGGCATCTGACCCTCGACCATGGTGGCCCCGATCAGGGCTCCCTGTCCGGCCGGCACGACGTAGCCGCCAGGACCCCGTAGCACCCGGTCGGTCAGGGTCTGGGCCACGACACCGATCTGACCCGCAATCGGCCGCACGGTGCGGACAGCCCGTGTCGCAGGCTGCGACAAGCCCTTGACCGGCGCGCCCACTCCCGTGGCGACGACCACCTGGGACGCGAAGATCGAGCCTCGTTCGGTCAGGACGGTCCAGCCCTGATCGACGCGCTCGATCGCCTGCGCCCGCGCCCGGATCCCACGGAACGAGAGTGAAGCCAGAAGCCGCGCCATCGCGTCAGCCGGATCAATCCGCATGTCATCGAGAGCGGCGACGGTCCCCGCTCGAAGTTCGAAGCGAAAGCCCAGGTCGCCAAGGCGCGTCGCCATCGAGTCTGGATCAGGGCCTCGCCACTCCGCCGGCCTATGATCCAGCGTCAGGCCGTGCGACCGGGCGAAGCTCGGCCACAGGCCTCCTGCGGCCCGAAGCAGCTCCGCCCTCGCCGCGTCGGCACCCTCCAGGACGCTCTCGAAGGCCGGAGCGATCATCCCGGCGGCCACGGAGGAGGCGTTGGGATCGCCGAGGTCCACCACGCAGACGTCCCGGCCCCGCGCGGTCAGCTCAACCGCTACGGCAAGGCCAAGGATGCCCGCGCCGATGACGACGATATCGGTGGAGAGGTCGGCCACGCGCGCTGCATCGGCCCGCGCGGCCGCGAATGCAAGTCGGGAGAACCTACTCCGCAGCCATGACCGACGGTTCGCCGCGCGCGGCCGCGAGGCGTTCGCCCAGCGCCGCGTGCTGGGCCCACAGCCGGGCCGGCAGACGGTCGCCGAACTGCATGTAGAACTCCGGGATCATCGCGGCTTCCTCGGCCCAGACGTCGGCGTCGACGTCGAGCAGGGTCGACAGCTGAGCCTCGGTCAGATCGAGCCCCGACAGATCCAGCGCCTCTGCCGTCGGGACCCGACCGACCGGCGTGTCCAGAGCTTGGGCCTCGCCGTCGATGCGCTCGGCGATCCACTTCAGCACGCGGGCGTTGTCGCCGAAGCCCGGCCAGACGAACTTGCCGGTCTCGTCCTTGCGGAACCAGTTGACGAAGAAGATGCGCGGAAGCTTGGCGGCATCGGCCTTGTCGCCCAGCGCCAGCCAGTGGGCGAAGTAATCGCCCATGTTGTAGCCACAGAACGGCAGCATGGCGAACGGATCGCGGCGCAGCTCGCCGACCTTGTTCTCCGCTGCCGCCGTGCCCTCGCTGGCCACGGTCGAGCCCATGAAGACCCCGTGCTCCCAGTCAAAGGCCTCGGTGACCAGAGGCACGGCCGAAGCCCGCCGGCCGCCGAACAGGATGGCGTCGATCGGCACGCCCTTCGGGTCCTCCCACTCCGGCGCGATGGTCGGACACTGGCCGGCGGGGGCGGCGAAGCGGGCATTCGGATGGGCGGCAGGTTCGCCCGACGCCGGGTCGTGTGGCTTGCCCTTCCAGTTGATCAGGCCCTCAGGCGCGGTCTTGGTCAGGCCTTCCCACCAGACGTCGCCGTCCACCGTCAGCGCTGTGTTGGTGAAGACCGTGTTCTTCGCCAGGGTCTCCAGGGCGTTCTGGTTGGTGTTCCGGCTCGTGCCCGGCGCCACGCCGAAGAAGCCGGCCTCGGGGTTCACCGCATACAGACGGCCGTCGTCGCCGAAGCGCATCCAGGCGATGTCGTCCCCGACCGTCTCTGCCTTCCAGCCCTCCAGCGTGGGCTGGAGCATGGCGAGGTTGGTCTTGCCACAGGCGCTGGGGAAAGCCGCCGCCACATACTTCACGCGGCCCTTGGGATCGGTCAGCTTGAGGATCAGCATGTGCTCGGCCAGCCAGCCCTCGTCGCGGGCCATGACCGAGGCGATGCGG
>JADCBH010000124.1 GCA_020253595.1 Brevundimonas sp. | reverse complement strand
GATGTGTCACCAGAGGTTGGCCCAGCGGCGGCCTCCGCCCGACCGGCTGACTGAGTTCTATTTGCTGCTCTCTGTCGGCGGCGTCGTGGGCGGTGCGTTCACCGCGCTGCTTGCCCCGGTGATTTTCGACGGGGTGTGGGAGTATCCGCTGCTGCTCGTGCTGGTCGGCTTCGCCCGTCCGCTCAGCCGCGCGCCGATCAAGAACTCGGAAGTCTATCTGTTCGTGCTGGCCGTCATCGCCTGCGTCGCCCCGCCGATGCTGTCGGCCATGTTCCAGGCCAACTGGGACTTTGCCTGGTGGTTCAGCAACACTGTCACTGGCGATATGCCGATGCTGACCCAGATGGTTCTGACGGTCGCCCTCATCGCAGGTCTGCTGCTGCGGGATCGCACCCCGGCCTATGTGGCCATCGCCGCCATGATCGCCCTGTCCACCCAGTACATCGCGCGCGGCTATGAGGCGAAGGTCCAGGAGCGGAGCTTCTTTGGCGTCATGCGGATCGGGACGACGAACGATCCGCGTCTGGGCGGTGAGGTCCATGTCCTGATGCATGGCACGACGCTGCACGGAGCCCAGCCGAGGAACCCGGACTTCGCCTGTATGCCCAGTCTCTACTACGCGCCCATGACCCCCATTGGTCAGGCGACCCAGGCAATGCAGCTCAGGCGCCCTGCCATCAACATCGGCGTGGTCGGTCTGGGGACCGGGGCTATGGCCGGCTACAAGCGGCCCGAAGACCGCATGACCTTCTTCGAGATCGATCCGCTCGTGGATCGACTGGCGCGGAACCCCGACAACTTCACCTTCATCTCGAACTGCGCGGCGGGCCCGGTCAGGACCGTGCTCGGCGATGCCCGGCTGACGCTGGAGCGTGAACCCACAGGGTCATATGACCTGCTGCTGATCGACGCCTTCTCGTCCGATGCCGTTCCGACCCACCTGCTGACCGTGGAAGCCATTCAGGGATATCTGAACCTGCTGAAACCGGACGGCGTGGTGATCCTGCACCTGTCCAATCGCAACCTGGATATCACCTTGCCGGCGGCGGCGGCAGCCCAGAGGCTTGAAGCCCCGAACCTTCACCAGATCTATCAGGAGAACGCGGCCAGCCCGGACATGGCCGAAGCCTCGACCGAGGCCCTGATCCTGTCGCCCACCGAGGCGGGGCTGGCGCAGTTTCGCGGGTCGCCCCAGTGGCAGTTGATCGCCGACACCGAGGTCCGGCCCTGGACCGACGACTATGTGAACCTTGTCGGCTCTCTCTGGCGGCACGCCCGGCGCTGAGCGAGGGGTCAGGCTGGCAGTTCGATGGTCGCGACGGCCTGGGCCGCGAGGCCCTCGCCCCGGCCGGTGAAGCCAAGCGCCTCTGTCGTCGTGGCCTTCACGCTGACCGCGTCGATCGGCAAGGACAGGATCTCGGCCAGACGCTCGCGCATGGCCTGACGATGGGGTTTCACCTTGGGCCGCTCACAGATCAGGGTGACGTCGACATTGATCAAACGGCCGCCCCGGGCCGTGAGCCGTTCCACCGCGTGGATCAGGAACAAGTCCGACGCCGCTCCCTTCCACTGGGCGTCGGTCGGCGGAAAGTGATCCCCGATATCGCCGTCGCCCATGGCCCCGAGGATGGCGTCGGTCAGGGCGTGCAGGCCGGCGTCGGCATCGGAGTGTCCGATCAGGGTCTGGTCATGCGGTATCTCGACCCCGCAAAGCCAGACCGCCTCGCCAGGACCCCAGCGATGCACATCGAAGCCTGTACCGACACGCATCTGACGGGGCAGCAGGGCTTCGGCCATGGCGAAATCCTCAGGGTATGTGAGCTTCATCAGACGCGGATCGCCTTCGATCAGGCGGACGACGCCGCCGTCGCGCTCGACCACGGCCGCCTCGTCGGTCGGCGCTTCGGAGGCTGGCCAGGCCGCATAGGCGGAACGGAGCCGACCGAGCGGGAACGCCTGCGGGGTTTGCGCGCGCCACAGCCGCGAACGGTCGACAGTCGCTTCAATCGACCCCTCGCCGCGTTTGACGGTGTCCGAAACCGGCAGGGCAGCGATCGCGCCGTCTGCACTGGGCAGGGCACCCAGCAGCCGACGGATGACGGCCTCACTCAGCAGTGGGCGGGCGGCGTCATGCACCAGCACCGGTGTCGTCTCGGGAAGGTTCAGGGCATCAAGGCCGGCGCGCACCGAATCCGCGCGCTCAGCACCGCCAGCCACCGCGATCCAGCCGTCCAGCCCCCGCAGAGCGTCCTGGGCGCGTTCCAGACTGTCGCGAGCAACCACGACGATGACGGGCGATGCCCCGGACCGTAGCAGGGCCTCAACCGACCAGCGCACTACAGACTTGCCGCCAAGCGCCCGCCATTGCTTGTCCCCTCCGGCGCGCGAGCCGGAGCCCGCCGCCACCACTACGCCTGCGAATGTCATGAGCCGCCTTCTACGGCGCGATCCGGCAAATTGTGAGCGGTTTTCGCATCGGGTCGCGCCGCACCATCCTTGCGCCATCTTGCGGGTTGACGAGTGGCCACGCTTGGAACGACGACGACGGCGATGACCCAGACCCTTCAGATCGGAGACGTGACCATTGCCGGCCGGGTGCTCATGGCACCCATGACCGGCGTCACCGACCTGCCGTTTCGCCAGCTCGCCAGTCGTCTGGGCGCGGCCTATGTGGCGACCGAGATGGTGGCGTCCGCCGAGTTCGCGCGGGGCCGTCCCGACGTGGTCCGCCGGGCCGCAGTCGGCGCAGGCCTGCCCCTCACGGTCATCCAGCTTGTCGGACGCGATCCCGACGCGATGGCGCAAGGGGCTCGCATGGCTGAGGCGGCCGGTGCCGACATCGTCGACCTCAACTTCGGTTGTCCTGCCAAGGAAGTGACGGGCATCGCCTCGGGTTCGGCCCTGATGCGCACGCCTGAGCTGGCCGACCGGATCATGGGCGCGGTCGTGCAGGCCACCACCCGCCCGGTCACCGTCAAGATGCGCCTCGGATGGGACGAGACGAGCCGCAACGCGGCCGACGTGGCGCGCAGCGCTGAGGCTCTTGGCGTCAAGGCCGTGACGATCCACGGCCGGACCCGCCAGCAGTTCTACACGGGTCGCGCGGACTGGGACGCCGTCGGCGACGTCAAGGCGGCTGTTGCTATCCCGGTCATCGTCAACGGAGATATCATCACGGCTGAGGAAGCACGCGAGGCGCTGGAGCGATCGGGTGCCGACGGTCTGATGCTGGGGCGTGGCGTCTACGGCCGCCCCTGGCTGGCTGCGCATCTGGAGCGGGCGCTTCAGGATGGAACACGGCTTCAGGAACCCGATCGAGATGAACGCTGCGCCATCGTGCTGGAGCACATGCAGGCCTCGCTGGCCTTCTATGGGTCTGGCCTCGGTCTGAAGATGTTCCGCAAGCATCTCGGCTGGTACGTCGAACAGGCACCCTGGCCCGCCGATCCGCTGGAACGGCGTGCTGCCAAGTCTGTCCTGTGTCGACTGGACGACCCGGCCGACGTCGCGACCGGATTGGCCGCGCTTTGGAGCGTGTCTCTGGGGTCACTGACGCTTCCCGGCAACTCTGCTGTTGAAAAAGGGACACAGGTCGCCGAAACTGTGGGTTGATGCTGGACACAGGGACCGCTGCTGAAGCCATAGAGGCCCGCCCCACCTTGTGGGATCGGTTGGCTGCCGGTCGCGGCCGCGCCGCCTTCGTCGCGGCCTATGTCATTGCCGTCCTGATCACCGCTGCCGCCATCTGGATCGTGGCCGTCGCTCCGGATGCAGACGGCGGCAATGCCCAGTCGGCCGCAAGCCGCGCCGTGCTAGCGATCCTGCTGGCCAACCTTGTTCTGATCGCCGGTTTGGCAACCGTGGTCGGGCTGCAGGTGATGCAGCTGTCCCGCCGACGGCGCGAGGATCCCGGCGCGCGGTTGCACCTGCGCTTCGTGACCATTTTCTCCCTGGTCGCTCTGGTCCCTGCCGTCGCGATCGCCTTGGTGTTCGGCGTTCTGGTCAATCGCGGGGTCGACCGGTGGTTCAGCGAGAACGTCAGCTCGGCGGTCCGGAACGGGGCTGAGATTGGTCGAGCCTATGTCGCCGACGTAGGGGCGGGACTGACCACCGATCTTGAAACCATGACGATCGAGCTGGGCGGCATTCGCGGAGCCTTCGACAACCGGATCCAGTTCTCCCAGGCCCTGACGCAGATCGCCGGCTATTTCGGCTACCCGGCGGTCTATATTCTGAACAGCGACGGCGAGGTGCTGGCTCAGGGTGTGATGGACGGCGCTCCGGCCTATGTCGCGCCCCCGCCCGAGGCGCTGGAGAGGGCAGCCGAGGGTGAGGAAGCCCCTGTCGCCGTCACCGAACGCCCCGACACGGTGCGGGCGCTCTATCCCTTGCCGGACTACGGCGATGCCTATCTGTACGTCGTCCGGCCGCTGGCCCCCGGCATCATTGCCCGCATGCGCAATGGTGAGGACTCGATCCAGGCCTATCGCCTGGCCGAGGAGAGCCGCGCTCGTATTCAAGCGGCGTTCGCGCTCAGCTATCTGGAGACGGCGCTCTTGGTGCTGGTCGGGGCCGTCTGGCTGGGCATGTCGGCCGCCAGCGCCATTTCGGCACCGATCGGTCGGCTCGTGAAGGCGGCGGATCAGGTGGCAGGCGGCGACCTGTCGGCGCGCGTTGATCCCGAAGGGGCACCCGGCGAGATCAAGACCCTGTCCGAAGCCTTCAATCGCATGACGGGCGATCTTGAGACCCAGCAAGCCGCCTTGAAGACCGCCAGCGACGAGGCCCAGGACCGCAGTCGCTTCATCGAGACCGTCCTGTCGGGGGTCAGCGCGGGCGTCATCGGTCTGGACAAGCGCGGTCGCATCTCGGCCATCAACGACAGCGCGCTGCAGCTGCTGTCGATCTCGGAGCTGGACGTCCACGGCAAGGCGCTGGCCGCTATCGCTCCCGAGCTATCCGAGCTCGTGGGGCGCGTCGAAGCGCACATTGAAGAGGACATCGACGTTGCCCGGGAAGGCGAGACCCGGCGGCTGCGTGTGCGGATCGAGGGCGGGGTCGGCGGCGAGATGGTCCTGACCTTCGATGACATCACTCGGCTTGTGACGGCCCAGAGGAACGCGGCGTGGCGCGACGTCGCCCGCCGCATCGCCCACGAGATCAAGAACCCTCTGACCCCCATCCAGCTCTCGGCGGAACGGTTGCGGCGCAAGTACCGCGCCAAGGTCGATGATGTGGAGGTCTTCGACCGCTGCACCGAGACCATCATTCGCCAGGTCGGCGACATCGGCCGCATGGTCGACGAGTTCTCCTCCTTCGCCCGAATGCCGGCCCCACGCTTCGCGGTCGAGAACCCGGCGGAACTGCTGCGTGAGGCGGTCTTCGCCCAGCGGGTCGCGGCACCGAACTTGCCTGTCGAGCTGGTTGAACCGCTTCCGAAGGCCAAGATGAGATGCGACGGACGCATGGTCGGACAGGCGCTGGCCAACATCCTGAAGAACGCGGGCGAAGCCGTCGCCGCGCGGCGCGTGGCTGATCCTGATGACGCCTCGACCGCCATTGTCGCCCGGTTGGACGTCGAGGACGGGATCGCGACCTTCATCATCGAGGATGACGGCAAGGGTCTGCCGGTACGCGACCGCGATCGTCTGACCGAGCCCTATGTGACCACGCGCGAGAAGGGCACGGGCCTGGGCCTCGCCATCGTCAAGCGCATCTGCGAGGACCACGGCGGCGAGCTCAAGCTCGCCGACGCTGAAAACCTGAACGGCGCACGCGTGTGCCTGATCTTCCCCCTCACACCCCCTGTCCGAACCGGTCAGGCCGAGCCCAAGGGCAGCGGTCTGGCGGCGGCCGAATAGCGAGGCGATATGCGATCCAACGGTGCCGACATTCTGGTCGTGGACGACGAGGCCGACATCCGTGATCTGGTCTCCGGCCTGCTCGAGGACGAGGGT
>JADCBH010000123.1 GCA_020253595.1 Brevundimonas sp. | reverse complement strand
GAAATCTCCACGCCGTTCGTCCTGCCGGCCCGGACGGCCTGGCTCATCACCCATCGCGACATCCGACGCCTGCCTGCGGTCCGCGCCGTGCATCGCTGGATCATCGAGGTCTTCCAGGCGATGCTGAAAGAGACCGCCGCGCTCAGGTCTGGAACGCCCTGACCGCCGCCAGCGCCTCGCTGGTATCCGTGCCAATCACATCGAACCGTTCGGCGCGGTCGCCGAGGGCGCGGATGACCTCGGGGGGATGCGGGTCAAACCCCACCACCGGGGCGACGTCCTTGCCGAACTTCGCCGGGTGAGCGGTCGCCAGCGCCACGACCGGGCCAGCGGTTCGGTCTATGGTGCGCGCGGCCGACAATGCGACTGCGGTATGGGGGCACACGACCTGACCCCAAGTGGCGTGGGCGTGGGCGATCTCTGCGCGCGTCGTGGCCTCGTCCACGGAAACGGCTGAGACCTCGCGGCGCAGGGCGGTTAGCAGCTCATCGGGAAGCACGACGCGACCGTCACGCGCGAAGTCAGCGAACACCCCGCGCGTCAGGTCGGCGTCACGGCCGGAGGCCTCGTACACCAACCGTTCGAAGTTCGAGGGAGCCTGGACATCCATGCTGACCGAGGCCGTCTCGACGGCTGCGCGACGGGCATAGACGCCCTCGTTGATGGCGCGGGCCAGGGCGTCGTTCGCATTGACCGCCGCCACGAAGCCCCGCGACGGCAGGCCCATCCTGGACGCTGCGATCCCGGCGAAGGCGTCGCCGAAGTTGCCCGTCGGCACGACAAAGACCGGGGCTCGCGTCTCGCCCACCGCAGCCAGCTGCGAGACCGCCGAGAGATAGTAGGGGATCTGGCCCGCGAGGCGCGCCCAGTTGATCGAGTTGACCGAACTGAACCGGCCCTGGGCGCGCAGGCTCTCGTCGGCCAGCAAGGCCTTCACCAGCCTCTGGCAGTCGTCGAAGTCACCCCGCACAGCAAGGTTCAGGACGTTGTCGGCCTCGACCGTCGTCATCTGTCGCCGCTGAACCGGCGAAACCCGTTCATGGGGATGCAGGACGACCAGGCGAATGCGCGGCTGGTTGGCGAAGGCCGCCACGGCCGCCGCTCCGGTGTCGCCACTGGTGGCGGTAACCAGCGTCAGCCGTTCGCCGGAGGTCTGGAGCGCCTCGGCCGAAAGGGCCGCGGCCAGCTGCATTGCCAGATCCTTGAAGGCCGCTGTCGGACCGTGGAACAGCTCAAGCAGCCAGAGCCCGTCCTCCAGCTGGACGAGCGGCGTCACCTCCGGCGGAGCGAAGCCGGCGATCAAGCGATGCAGCGCCCGGTCCAGCGCGCCTTCGGGCAGGGCGGTACCGATGAAGGGCTGCATGGCGGCAAGGGCCATGTCCGAATAGGCGAGACCCGCCGCCCAGTTTGCAGGCGTCAACTTTGGCCACGTCGCCGGCATGTAGAGGCCCCCGTCCGGGGCCATGCCCCGCAGAAGGGCTTCGGCGAAGTCGGCGACGGGCGAGGACCCGCGGGTCGAGACGTATCGGGCGGCGGCGTGTTGCATCGCACACGACGCTAGCCCGGGCGCGTCAGTATGGCGAGGCCCGGGCGAGATGACGAAGCAGGCTTTGGGTGCTAGCGACGCTGGAATGTCGCACGTCCCGTCTCGCTTGACCCACCTCCAGTCTCTGGAGGCCGAGGCCATTCACATCCTGCGTGAAGTGGTCGCTGAGATCGAACGTCCGGTCATGATGTATTCGATCGGCAAGGACTCTGCGGCGATGCTGCACCTGGCCAGAAAGGCCTTCTGGCCCGGTCCCCTGCCTTTCCCCCTGCTGCACGTCGACACGACCTGGAAGTTTCGGGACATGTACGCCGAGCGCGACCGCATCGCGGCCGACCCGGCCATCGACCTCAAGGTCTGGGTCAATGAGGACGCGCGCGCACGCGGCATCAATCCCTTCGATCACGGCAGCCTGCACACGGACCTGTGGAAGACCGAGGGGCTGAAGCAGGCGCTGGATCACTACGGCTTCCAGGCCGCCTTTGGCGGAGCGCGGCGCGACGAGGAGAAGTCGCGCGCCAAGGAGCGGGTCTTCTCCTTCCGGGCGGCCGGGCATCGCTGGGACCCCAAGACCCAGAGGCCGGAACTCTGGCGGCTCTACAACACCCGGATCGCGGCCGGTGAAAGCATCCGGGTCTTTCCCCTGTCCAACTGGACCGAGCTCGATGTGTGGCAATACATCGAGCAGGAAGGCATCCCGGTGGTGCCGCTCTATTTCTCCGCCGAGAGGCCCGTTGTGGAGCGCGCGGGCACGTTCCTGATGGTCGACGATGAACGCATGCGACTGCTGCCGGGCGAGGTTGCGCAGATGCGATCGGTGCGGTTCAGGACCCTCGGTTGCTACCCCCTGTCGGGGGCCATCGAGAGCACGGCGAGGTCGGTCGCCGACATCATCGCCGAGATGAAGGCCTCGACGACTTCAGAGCGCCAGGGCCGCATGATCGATCACGACCAGGCCGCCTCGATGGAGAAGAAGAAGGCGGAGGGTTACTTCTGATGACCGCCCAGAAGTCTCTCCTGCGCTTTCTGACCTGCGGGTCCGTGGACGATGGCAAGTCGACGCTTATCGGACGGCTGCTCTACGACACCCGCGCCGTGCCGGACGACCAGATGGCGGCGCTGGAGCGGGACTCCAAGGCCGTCGGCACACAGGGTTCCAACATCGACTTTGCCTTGTTGGTCGACGGACTGTCGGCCGAGCGCGAACAGGGCATCACCATCGATGTGGCCTACCGCTTCTTCGCCACCGAGACCCGCAAGTTCATCGTCGCGGATACGCCCGGCCACGAGCAATACACCCGGAACATGGTCACGGGCGCGTCGACGGCCGACGCCGCCGTCATCCTGATCGATGCGAGAAAAGGCGTCCTGGTCCAGACGCGCCGCCACAGCTTCCTGTGTGCCCTGCTCGGCATCAGGAAAGTGGTCCTCGCCGTCAACAAGATGGATCTCATCGGCTGGGACCGGGCTGTGTTCGACGCCATCGCCGAGGACTACCGTCGCTTCGCCGACGGGATCGGACTGACCGACGTTACGCCCATCCCCCTTTCGGGGCTGACCGGCGAGGGCGTCGCCCGCGCGTCGCCGCTGTCGGACCAGACGCTGCTGGGCTGGCTGGAAGCCGTCGAGACGACCCAGGCCGAAGCTGCCGTGCCCTTCCGCATGCCGGTGCATTGGGTCAATCGTCCGGACCCGGAGTTTCGAGGCTACGCGGGTCTGATCGCGTCGGGCGAGGTCAAGCCCGGCGACCGCGTCCGTGTCCTGCCTTCAGGCCGTGAGAGCCATGTCGCCCGGATCGTCGCCATGCCCGACGATCTTGTCTTGGCCCGCGCCGGCCAGGCCGTGACCCTGACCCTGACGGATGAGATCGACGTCTCGCGCGGTGACGTGATCGCCGCAGCTGATGCGCCGCTGCAGGTCGCCGATCAGTTCGAAGCCTCGATCGTCTGGATGGACGACGAGCCCTTGCCGCCCGGCCGGACGTATCTGCTGAAGATCGGGGCCCGGACCGCGACGGCGCAGGTGACGGCGATCAAGCACCGGATCAACGTCAACACCCTGGAGAAGCTGGCGGCCAAGCGGCTGGAACTGAACGACATCGCGGTCTGCAACCTGTCTCTCGATCGGCCCATCGCGTTCGAATCCTACGAAGCGAACCGCGACCTCGGCGGGTTCATCCTGATCGACCGGATCACCAACCGGACGGTCGGGGCG
>JADCBH010000122.1 GCA_020253595.1 Brevundimonas sp. | reverse complement strand
TGCCGACCAGGGCGCGCTGACCATAGGCGAGCGGACGGATCGTCTGCAGATCGACCGTGCCAGCCAGGCCCTGACCGATCAGCTGGGCATCGGGCGTCTTGTAGATGGTTACGCCCGAAAGCAGTTCAGAGGGATACTGGTCAAACTCGACGCCACGGTTATCACCCGTGGTCACCTGTTCGCGACCGTTCAGCAGCGCGGTGGTGTAGTCCGGTCCCAGACCACGGATCGAGATCAACTGACCCCGCCCGTCCAGGCGCTGGACCGTCAGACCCGGCAGGCGAGCCAGCGATTCGGCGATCGACACGTCGGGCAGCTTGCCGATGTCCTCGGCGGTGATGACCTCGACGATCGAGGTGTTCCGCGCCTTGGCAGCAATCGAGTTCTGGATCGATGCGCGGATGCCGGTGACGATGATCTCGTCAACCTCGTCGGCCTCTTGCGGCGCGGTCTGGGCATTGGCGACGCCGACGAATGCCAGGGCGGCGAGGACGCCGATGGCACCTCCCGACAGCAGGCGGGCGCGCGTGTTGGTGCGATGGTTCATTCTCTTCCTCCCTGCGGACGTCTCGCGTTTCTATCGAAGCGATCCCGTCCCACTACGCAAATCTATGCAAACTCTGCGCAACCTTGCAAGCCCGTAATGCAACGGTCGAAAATGCGTCATGACCAGCAGACCGCGGGAATCGCCTTATGTTGCGACGCAACATGGCCTGAGTCCTTATGTTCCTCGAGCCGCGTTGCAGGATTGACACGGCGAAACAGGACTGCAAAATCTTGCAAAGAGACCGGTGAGCCACGTTGCGCCCGGCCCGGGGGCGAGACGAGGGAGGCGTCAATGGACGCGATACGACGGGGCATCCTGACGATGCTCGCTGCAACCGCCACGCTTTCTGCCTCTTCGGCATTCGCCCAAGGGGATCTCGCCTATCGGCAGCGGCTGGCCCAGGACGAGGTGATCTACTTCCTCCTGCCGGACCGGTTCGCCAACGGCGACGCCTCCAACGACACCGGACGCCTCGCTGGCGGCCGCCTGGACCATGGCTTTGATCCAACCGACGCCGGCTTTTACCAGGGCGGCGACCTGGCCGGGTTGATGCAGCGGCTGGACTACATCCAGGGTCTGGGTGCCACGGCGATCTGGGTCGCCCCGATCTTCAGGAACAAACCGGTCCAGGGCGAGCCTGGACGTGAGTTCTCCGGCGCTCACGGCTACTGGATCACCGACTTCACACGGGTAGACCCGCATTTCGGTGAGGACGCGGACATGCGGGCGCTTGTCGACGCGGCCCACGCGCGCGGCATGAAGGTCTACATGGACATCGTCGCCAACCACACGGCAGACGTCATCCGGTATCGCGAGTGCCCAGCCAACGACTGCGCCTATCGCAGCAGGGCCGACTATCCCTACACACGGCGCGGCGGCCTGGATGGCGAGGCGATTAACGAGGGTTTCGACGGGACCAACTTCGATCGCCTGACGCGGCCGGACTACGCCTACACTCCTTACGTGCCTGCGGGCGAGGAGGCGCTGAAGGTCCCAGCCTGGCTGAACGACCCGATCTACTACCACAACCGCGGCGACTCGACGTTCAGGAACGAGAGTTCGACCGACGGCGATTTCGCGGGTCTGGACGATCTGATGACCGAACATCCGCGCGTCATCGAAGGGATGATCGAGATCTTCGGCAGCTGGATCGACCGCTACCAGGTCGATGGTTTTCGCATCGATACGGCCAAGCATGTCAATCCGGAGTTCTGGCAAGCCTTCGTCCCGGCCATGCTGGAGCGGGCCGAGGCCAACGGCATCCCGAACTTCCACATCTTCGGCGAGGTCTATGACGTCGATCCGGCCCAGCTGGCGCGCTACACCCGTGTGGATCGCTATCCGACAGTGCTCGACTTTGGCTTCCAGTCGACGGTGACCGACATTGTCGCGCGCGACGCGGCTCCGGACACCCTAGCCCGGCTGTTCTCGACGGATGTATTGTACGAAGGGGGCGAAGTGGCGGCCCTGGCCCTGCCGACCTTCCTCGGCAACCACGACATGGGCCGGATCGGAAACTTCATCCTGACGTCGAAGCCCGGAATCTCGGACCAGGAGCTTCTGGCCCGCACGACCCTGGCCCACGCCTTTCTGATGTTCAGCCGGGGTGTACCGACGATATACTATGGCGACGAGCAGGGGTTCGCGGGCGATGGCGGCTATGGCGGCGCACGCCAGACACTGTTCCCGACGCAGGTTGCCTCCTATGCCGACGACCGGATCATCGGCGGACCGCAGGCCCCGTATTCGACCGAGGCACCGCTCTATCGGGCGATCTCGGAGATGGCGAGGCTAAGGGCCGCCGACCCGCGTCTGCGTCGCGGCCTGCAGACCGTCCGTTTCGCGGCAGAGGCACCCGGCCTGTTTGCCGTCTCCCGCAGGATCGAGGGCGAAGCGGGCGAAACGCTGGTCGTCTACAACACCTCGACCAACGAGATTTCCGCCAACATCGAGGTGGACGCGAGCTCGGCAGCATGGTCCTCATCGCGAGGTACCTGCCCCACGGCCGCGACCGCGCCCGCCAGCGTCCGGGTGACCGTGCCCGCGCTCGATTTCATCCTCTGCCGTTCCGAGTAGGTGTGCGTTGACGCTAGAAGCCCTCAGCCCCCGAACGCACAGCCTGCCCAACGCGGCGGCCGGATCTCGCCGCGAGTGGTGGCGCGGAGCCGTGATCTATCAGGTCTATCCGCGCAGCTTCGCTGACAGCAACGGCGACGGAATCGGCGATCTGCCGGGTGTAACGGCGCACCTGGAGCACATCGCGTCTCTGGGCGTCGACGGGATCTGGCTGTCGCCGTTCTTCACCTCGCCGATGAAGGACTTCGGCTACGACGTTGCCGACTATCTGGGCATCGATCCCATCTTCGGCACCATGGCGGACTTTGACCGGCTGGTAGAGAAGGCTCACCGGCTGGGGCTGAAGGTCATCATCGACCAGGTCTATTCCCACACATCAGACATGCACGACTGGTTCCAGGAAAGCCGCACGAACCGGACCAACTCGAAGGCCGACTGGTACGTCTGGGCCGATCCCAAGCCGGACGGCACGCCCCCCTCCAACTGGCAGTCGGTGTTTGGCGGCCCCGCATGGACCTGGGACGCGCGTAGGCATCAGTACTACATGCACAACTTCCTGAAGGAGCAGCCGCAACTCAACGTCAGGAACCCGGAGGTGCAGGAGGCGCTGCTGTCGGTCGCCCGTTTCTGGCTGGACCGGGGCGTGGACGGCTTCCGCTGCGACGCCCTGAACTTCTCGATGCATGACCCGGCGCTGACCGACAATCCGCCGGTCACGAGCCCGGGCAAGCGAACACGATCGTTTGATTTCCAGCATCACTTCTTCAACCAGTCCCACCCCGACATCCCCGCCTTCCTGACCCGCCTGAGGAAGGTGGCCGACAGCTATGGCGACGACCGCTTCCTGGTGGCCGAGGTCGGGGGCGAGCGGGCCAATGAGGAGATGAAGCTCTACACCGAGGGTCCGGACAGGCTGCATTCGGCCTACGGCTTCCTCTATCTGTACGCGGACCGGCTCACGACCGATCTGGTCGATCGGGGGCCGGCAATGTGGCCTGGTGGACCGGGCGAGGGGTGGCCGTCCTGGACCTTCTCGAACCACGACGCACCGCGCGCGATTTCACGTTGGGCCGAAGGACGCGATCCGAAGGCCTTCGCCGAGATGGCGCTTCTGCTGCTCATGACACTGCGGGGCAACGTCTTCGTCTACCAGGGAGAGGAACTGGGCCTGCCGCAAGCCGAGGTGCCATTCGAGCGGCTGGTGGACCCCGAGGCCATCGCCAACTGGCCCGAGACCCTGGGTCGCGACGGGGCCCGCACGCCCATGCCATGGAAGGCCGACAATGGCTTTGCGGGCTTCTCCGAAGCCGAGCCCTGGCTGCCCGTCGACCCACGCCACCGGGCGCTCGCGGTCGCAGAGCAAGAGAAGGATCCGTCGGCAACCCTGCACCTCGCTCGCAAGCTCATCGCGCTTCGCAAGGCCCATCCGGCGCTGCGGACCGGGTCGATGACCATGCTGGATTCCCGAGACAACCTGCTGCTGTTCACAAGGCAGGAAGGCAATGAAGGTCTGCTGTGCGCCTTCAACCTCGGTCACGATCCCATCGACTGGCAGCCACCGACGAGCTGGCGCGTCGTGCAGGCGGTCAACTGCCCTGATCCATGGTCGGGCAAGTTTCCGCCGCTCGCGGGGCTGGTGCTGAGTGAGCCCCGCTGAATGACCTCAGCCGCCGCAGGTCTCGCGTACGATCAGATCGGTGGGGATGCGCTCGGAGCGCCCTCCTCCCTCGCCGGCGTGATCCAGCAGCTTGGAGACCATCAGGCGACCGGCCTTCATCGTATCCTGGGCGATCGTCGACAGGGCCGGACGCGAATAGCGGCTGAACGGCACATTGTCGAAGCCGATGACCGAGACATCTTCAGGCACGCTGCGCCCGCCGTGGCGAAGGGCGCGCACGGCACCCAATGCGATCAGGTCCGAGGCGCAAACGATGCCGTCGAAGTCCAGCCCGCGCCGCAACATGGAATCGACGGCACCCTCGGCACTCTCGACTTCGAAATGGGCGGCCACGACCAGATCGGGATCGACGCCCAGCCCCGCTGCCTCCATCGCCTCGGCATAACCCCGCTGGCGCTGCATGGCCTCGGGCGGGTCGAGGTCGCCCAGGAAGACGATACGCTTGCGTCCCAGCCGCGCCAGGTGCGAGGTCGCTCGCCGGCCGCCACTGACGTTGTCCGACCCAATCGAGCAATAGCTCTGATCCGGCAGTTCGGCGCCCCAGACCACGAACCGGCCGTCAGTCTCAGCCATGCGGTTGAAGGCGGTGTGCAAGGTGGACTGGCCCAGGAAGATCACGCCGTCCGCCCGGCTGGTCGTCATGGCGGCGTTCAGCTCGTCCAGGTTCTGGGGCGAGACGTGGCTCAGCACCAGGTCGCAACCGCGTTCTCTCGCCGCTTCACCGACACCGGCCAGCAACTCAAGAAAGAACGGGTCGCTCAATCGACCCTCACGGCCCTGCGGCCGTGGCGTGACGACTGCTATGGTGCCCGATGCACCGATGGGACCCGCCGGCATATATCGGCGAAACGGATAGTCGTGCTCGCGCGCCAGCTTCCAGATCTTTTGCTTGGTGCGATCGTTGACGGCCGGATGGTCGTTCAGCGCGCGCGACGCGGTCGAGATGGATACCCCAGCCAGCGCGGCGATGTCCTCAAGGCGGGTCGTGCGGCGGCTCACCGGATCGCCACTGCAAAATTTGCTGCAAAACACGTCATCGGCACATCTGCCCATCAGCAGTGCCGCTTGGCAAGAGCTTCGAGCTAGAGGCCTCCGGGAGTGAAGACCATGCGTACCCTCTTGATGATCCTGGCCTTCCTGGCGGTCTGGACGCCCGCCCTGGCTCAGGAGCGACCGGTGGCTTCCGTGTCTTCGCCGAACGGTGCGCTTGAGGTGCGGATCACCACCGACGGCGACGGCCGCCCGAGCTATGCGGTCAGCCGCCTTGGCCGCGCGGTGATCGAGCCCTCACGCCTTGGCTTCATCCTGACCGACGCCCCCAAGCTGGAGCGCGGACTGGAACTGACGGTCCAGCCCGCCACGGACCATGACGACACCTGGGAGCAGCCCTGGGGCGAGCGACGCTTCATCCGCAACCACTACCGCGAACTTCGCGTCAGCTTCACCGAGCGCGCGGACCTGCGCCGGACCTTCGACGTGGTCTTCCGCGTCTACGACGACGGCCTGGGCTTCCGGTACGAGTTTCCTCGCCAGGACGCTCTGCCCACCGTCCGCATCGGATCGGAGCTGACAGAGTTCAACATCGCTGAGGATGGCGAGGCCTGGTGGATTCCGGCCTGGGAGTGGAACCGCGAGGAGTATCTTTATCACCGCACCCCGATCGAAGGCGCGGGTTCGACCCAGACGCCGATGACGATGCGACTGGACTCCGGCCTGCACGTCTCGATCCATGAAGCGGCATTGGTCGACTATTCCGGCATGAACCTTCGCCGGTCCGAGGGTCGCCGGTTCGTCGCGGACCTGACGCCCGGCTTTACCAATGCGGCGGTCGAACGCGAGGCCCCCTTCCCCACCCCGTGGCGAACCTTGCAGATCACCGACACGGCCGGAGCGCTGGTCGAATCCAGCCTGATCCTGAACCTGAACGAGCCCAATGCGCTCGGCGACGTCAGCTGGGTTCAGCCGATGAAGTACGTCGGTGTCTGGTGGGAAATGCACCTCGACACCAGAACCTGGGCCTCAGGTCCTCGACATGGCGCGACCAACGAGAACGTGCGCCGCCACATCGACTTCGCCGCGGAACACGGTTTCGGCGGCGTGTTGGTCGAGGGCTGGAACATCGGCTGGGACGGCAACTGGTTCGGTAACGGCTGGGACTATTCCTTCACTGAAAGCTATCCCGACTTCGACATCGAGGCCCTGTCGGCCTACGCGCGTGAGCGCGGCGTCCAGATCATCGGTCACCACGAGACAGGCGGGAACGCCTATCATTACGAGCAGCAGATGGAGGCCGGCTTCGACCTCTATGAGCGGCTCGGCATCCATGCGGTGAAGACCGGCTATGTCGCCGATGCCGGTGGAGCACGCGTGACCGGACCGGACGGCCAGCCGACCTTCGCCTGGCATGAGAGCCAGGCCATGGCCCGCCATCATCTGGCAGTCGTCACCGAAGCTGCCGAGCGGCAGATCGCTATCAACCCGCATGAGCCGATCAAGGACACGGGCCTGCGCCGCACCTATCCGAACTGGGTCACCCGCGAAGGCGCGCGTGGCATGGAGTTCAGCGCCTGGGGCCAGCCGGGCAATCCGCCAGAGCACGAGGTCAACCTGATCTTCACCCGCCTGCTGGCCGGGCCGATGGACTACACGCCCGGTATCTTCGGCATGGTGACGCGCAGCCCGGACGGTATTGCCACCACGTGGGCCAAGCAGCTGGCGCTGTATGTGACGATCTACAGCCCGCTGCAGATGGCGGCAGACCTGCTGGACAACTACGAGGCCAATCCGGGCCCCTTCCAGTTCATCAAGGACGTCGCCGTCGACTGGGACGAGACCCGCGTGCTGAACGGCGAGATCGGCGACTACGTCACCATTGCCCGACGTGAACGCGATGGCCGCGAGTGGTTCCTCGGGTCCATCACCGACGAACATCCCCGCGTCCTGTCTGCGGACCTGAGCTTCCTCGAGCCCGGCGTCCGCTATCGCGCCGAGATCTATCGCGACGGCCCCAACGCCGACTGGCGAGACGGCGACGGCCGCAGTCGCACCGACATCGTGATCGAGCAGCGCGAGGTCACCTCGGCCGAAACCCTGAGCCTGGCGCTCGCCCCCGGCGGCGGTCAGGCCATCCGCTTCGTCCCACTTGGGAGGGCTCGCCGGTGACCACCATCACACCAGAAACCGTGAGCGCGACCGCAACCGCCCGGCCGCGTCTAACGCGGCTGGCGATCTGGAACATGTGCGTCGGCTTTTTCGGCATCCAGATCGGCTTCGGCCTGCAGAACGCGAATACCAGCCGCATCTTCCAGACGCTGGGTGCCGAGGTCGATTCGCTCGCCATCCTCTGGATCGCCGCACCGCTGACCGGCCTGATCGTCCAGCCGATCATCGGCTACTTCAGCGACAAGACGTGGGGCCCACTCGGCCGCCGGCGTCCGTACTTCCTGTTCGGCGCCATCGCCACGACCATCGCCCTGATCTTCATGCCCAACGCCCCCGTCCTCTGGATGGCGGCGGCGACGCTGTGGCTCATGGACGCCGCGATCAACGTCACTATGGAGCCGTTCCGCGCCTTCGTCGGCGACAATCTGCCAGAGGAACAGCGGGCCACCGGCTATGCGATGCAAAGCTTCTTCATCGGCACGGGGGCGGTGTTCGCCTCCTGCCTGCCCTGGCTCTTGACCCAGTTCGGGGTCGCCAACACGGCGCCCGAGGGCATCGTGCCCGACAGTGTGCGCATCAGCTTCTATGTCGGGGCCGCCGCCATGTTGATGGCCGTGCTGTGGACCGTCTTCTCGACCAAGGAATACAGCCCGGAACAGATCGACGCCTTTGAAGGTACACACCCTGTACCCATCGCCACCGAGGCGATGCGTCCGGCAGCGCGCTACCTGTCTGGCGGATTGGCGTGGCTGGCCGTCGGAGCCGTCGCCTTCCTGGCGGTCTGGTTCGTCCGTGACCAGGCGGCCGCGCTATCCGCCGACGTCGAGGACTGGAGAAAGGCTGTCGGCAAAGAGTTGTACGTGCTGGCCGGC
>JADCBH010000121.1 GCA_020253595.1 Brevundimonas sp. | reverse complement strand
CCGACCGCAGTCGGAAGAGCCGTCGTCAGTGTAACGCTCGTCGTCGTTGCGCCCGCCGCGATGGTGCCGACCGCCCCGAAAGAAGGCGCGAATGCACTGGCGGAGCCCGCGCCGAACGTGCCGCCCGTCAGCGGCGCGGTCGATACGACCTGCCACCCCTTGGTGACGATGTTGTATCGGTTCAACAGGGCGTTCGAGTGCAACGTATAGACGAAGGGATTTCGCGAGGCGTCGTTGCGCATGTCGGCGGCCATCGACATCGCTGCCGCGTGCGCGTTGGGAGAGGGGGCGATCTGAGCCCACAGCAGGCGGTCGATGACCTTCTTGAAGGTGTTTGGCATGGGGGCCTCTTAGGTGATCGACCGGCGGACGCAATCGGCCCACGCGGAGAGGTTGGACTGATTGATGAGCATCGCGCCGGGGCGACCGTCGATGTTGGTCAGGCCGGAAACCGTGGTCACGGTCGTCACCGTGCTGACGGTCGTGACGGTGCCGCTTTCGACGAGGGCCGTGACACGGCCACGGCCGAGGGATCGGTCGAAACCGGCGGGGGAGGTGGCGGCCAGCACCAACTGGCGAAGCAGCGCGGCCACGTCGTCGTTGCCGCTCGCGAGCGCGACGAGGGTGGCGAGGGCGGAGGCCAGCGTCGCCTCGGTCGCCGCACCGGTCGGCAGGCCGGGCGCCAGCACGTTGACGTCGAGCGTGCCGTCGAGCAGCGCCTCGATGGCGGCAAGCCGGTTATTCCCCTCGGTCTGGCCAGCCTCGGTCGCCGGCTTCTCGTTCAGCGGGACGGGCGTGCCGGCATCGCGATAGCCGACGACCATGCCCTGATAGTGCTTGCCGCCGGCGTCCTCGAAGGTCTTGACCGGTTCGCCGGCGCCGGGAAGCGTGATGTCGTCGGCCATCAGAGCACCCTGATCCAGATGTCGCCCTCGTTGCCGCCGCCGACGGGCGGCGCGTCGGCCGAGACCGTGATCTTGCGGTCGGGCCGGGAGAGCTGGAGGTTCGCGGCCATGGTGCCGCGGGCGGAGAAGGCGGCGGCGAGGCGGACCGACGGGTCGAGCGTGGCCGACATGGTCCCCGAGCCGGTGAAGGCGGCGGCCAGCGTCTTCTCGACGCGGAGGTCGGCGGTGAGGAGGCCGGAGCCTGAGAAGGCAGCGGCGATCGGCCGGCCGACCCGGAGGTCGGCCGTCATGATGCCTGACCCCAGGAACGTCGCCCGGAGCGTGTCGTCCGGGTTCTGGTTGCTGGGGTTCTGCATCAGGCGACCACGAAGGTGAGCGAACCGATCGGGAAGCTGACCGGGTCGGCGTTGGCGATGACCCGCGGGGTGACGAGGTTCTGGACGGCCAGCAGGTTGCCGGCGGTCGCCGCGTCGTAGATGCCCGCGGCCACGACCGTGCCCCACGCCGCGCCGGCGGTGCCGTAGTCGACGGCGGCGGTGTTGGAGATGGTCGCGCCGGAGGGCGATCCGAAGGTCGCGGCCACGCGCGCGTAGCCAGCGCCCGAGACCTCGGTCCCGCCGGTGCCCGCCTCGTTGGGGGCCACGGTGAAGAGGGCGATGCGGGGCGACACGGCGGCCGGCATGTTGGCCGAGCCACGGAGCCAGTTCAGGATCGCGTTCTCGGAGTAGTCGGTGAAGCTGCTCATGGTGCCCTCACTCGGTCTCGGTGATGTAGAGGAAGCCGCCGGCGGATGCCTGGATGACGGCGATCAGGTCGTTGGCCTTGACCCGGATCGTCTCGTAGACGTTGGCGCGCAGCGGCATCCCGCCGGCGTTGACGCCCGCCCCGGTGGGGGCGGCGGCGGTGGGGCTCGTGCCGACGGCGATGAAGCAGTCGGTCGTCGCGTAAAGGCGCACGAGGCCGGCCTTCGAGAGGGCCGCGCTCTGGGTGGAGGCGGCGCCGACCGTGACGCGCTGGGTGCTCGCGCCGGTGGTCGGCCGGGTGGCGGGGAACGGCGCGCGGTTGCCGTCGCGATAGACCTGGGTCACGGCTGGGCCTCCTGGCCAAGAAGCTGGACGAGATGCTGGAGCTTGCGCTGGCTGATGGGCAGCCGGGTGAGTGCGTCGAGCTGGTTGAGGCGCGCGGTCAGGTTCCCGACGTGGCCGTTGGTGATGGCCTCGAGGCGCGAGACGATGGCGTTGAAACGGTCGATCTTTGCGTCGAGCTGCTTCGCGTGCTCCTGGAAGCAGGCGTCGATGTAGTCGCGGACCGGCGGCGGCACGTTGGCGGCCAGCAGGCTCGGGTGCGGGAGGGTGCGGTCGGTCGTCATTTGCAGTTCCAGGCCCGGAGGGACTTGTTGATGCGCGAGTTCGGGTCGCGGCGCGTCTCGGGCTTGGCCAGCTTCTTCATGCCGGTCATGCGGGCGCAGAAGGAGCGGCGGCGGGCGGCGTCCTTCTCGTTGGTGGGGTTTGGCGCGGGCGGCTTGAGGTTGGCGCCCTCGGTGCGCTTGAAGTGGGCGCGGCCGGCGGCGTTGAGGCCGCCCTTCGGGTCCTGGTGGGCCTTCTTGGTCATGCGGCGCGCCCTCGCGTCTGGGCCATGGGCATCGGAACGAGGTTGCCCTTCTGGACCTCGTTCATGATCTGGTCCTGCGGCTGCACGTTGGCCTGGCCCATGCGGGCCAGAAGGTCGAGCTGCTGGTTGGGCAGGGTGCCCTGCTGCTCGGGCGCGACGCGGAAGCGGTCGAGGTCGTGGATGCCGAAGCCGCGGATGGCCTCCTCGGCGAAGAGGCCGAGGTTGTACTCCTGGCCAAGGCCGGCGTTCTGGAGAACCTGGAGCGCGTTCAGCCAGCTCTCGGGGCTCCTGGTCGGCTCGGTCGGCAGGGTGCCGTCGATGACGAGGTACTCGATGGGACCCTGGAGGTCGGAGGCCGTGAACTCGACGTAGCCAGCGCGCACCATGTCGTTGAGGATGCCGGGCTGGTTGTAGGGGTCGACCTTCATGGAGCCCTCGTAGTCGATGGCGTCCTGGAGGTTCGAGACCATCATGTGGACCAGCGGGCGGATGGTGGTCGCGGACTGGATGCGGCTGATGACGCCGAGGCGCTGGGAGCCGAGCTGGGTGAGGCGCGCGATCTCGGTTGCGGTGCGGACGCCGTCAGCGGTGGGCATCCCCTGCTGGGCATCCGAGGCGGCGGCCACGCGCTGCTTGAGGTCGGCCAGAGAGGCGATGTCGCCCCAATGGCCACGGGTGACGTCGGGCACCTGGGCCACGAAGATCCCCTCGCCCGGGTTCACGCCCGGCATCGTGCGGACAACGCCGAAGGGGTTTCGGTTGACGAGGTCGGGGACGTTGATGCGGGTGGGGTCCGCGAAGATGAGGTTGTTGAGGGCGGCCTGCACGTTGTCGACCCGGCTCCGCAGGAGCCACGTGGCGATGTTGTGCATGGGCAGGATCAGGTCGTACAGGCCCTGGCTGTAGGACTTGTTGCTGTCGAAGAAGAAGCCGCCGAAGACGGCCGGGATCAGGCGGCCATAGGGGTTGGCCTGAAAGCGGACGCAGACCTCCTCGTCGAGGATGGTGACGATGAGCCACAGCTCCTCGAGGCCGGGCAGGTTGACCTCCGGGCCGACGAGGCGGACCCACAGCTCGTTGAGGACGCGCTGCTTGCCGAGGTTGTAGAAGCGAAAGTCCTGCTGGAAGGTGTCGCTGTTGCGGTTCGGCGCGTTGGGGTCGATGGCCAGGCCGCGCCCCTCCTCGCGGTTCCACTCGTTGGACTTCCAGGTCGTGGTGATGCCCTGGGGCGAGCGGCGGAGGGCGGGGTATTTGGCCAGCTTGGGGTAGAGGCCGGAGCGGGCGATCGCGTCGAAGGCGCCCCACGAGACGAAGCCGCAGAACTGCATGGCCTCGAAGTCGCCCCACTGGATGCGGGGGTCGGGGAAGACGCGGCGCGGGTCGAAATTGATGATGCGGTTGTGGCGTCGCTTGGGCTCCCACAGCACCTTGGTCGGAGCGAAGCCGTAGCGGATGCCGTCGTTGAGCAGCTGGGCGATGCGGGCCTCGCCGCCCGTCTTGCGCATCTGGGAGTGGAGGAGGCGCTCGTTGATGGCGGCGGCGCGGCGCGCCTCGCGCGTCTCGCCCTCGAGCTGGAACATCGGGTTCCGGCCGGTGAGGGCGGACATCATGTAGGTCAGCACGGTGTCGGCGACGGCGCGCGTGTCGGAGATAACGGCCTTCTCGCGGAACTTGGTGGCCTCGGGCGGCACGTAGACGTCGTGCGCCCGGTCGACCTCCTTCCAGTGGTCGTATCGCTTGGAGATGCGGCTGTGGCTCAACTCGAAGGCGGCCTTGACGTAGTCGACGAGGCGGTCCTCTTCGGCGGTGTCGAGGTCGTCGGCGATGTCCTCGAAGTCGAGGAGGCGCTGGATGCGGTTGTTCTTGGCCAGGTCGATGACCACGCCGTCGTTCGGGCCAGGGCGGTGCGCCGAGGCGTTCCGGTAGTCGCCGTGCTG
>JADCBH010000120.1 GCA_020253595.1 Brevundimonas sp. | reverse complement strand
CGGCGGCGACGACAGGTCCGATAACAGGTAGGAAGCGAAACGCGCTGCGTGCGACGTATTTGCCGAGCGCAACGCTCCCCAAGCTAGCCAGCAGAGAAGCCACGGCTGACTTGGCCAAATCCTTCTGGAACGGCACGTTGAAATGCTCCGCCAACTCCCGGATCAACTTGACCTCGACCGCCGTAATTGCAGCTACTTCGACGAACGGCACCGGCAACAAGCCGGCAGCAACCGCCCAAGCGATATTCTGCTTGATGATGTTCATGGCAGCGACGTCTGCATTTACCGTTACACTACTGGCGACGTTCGCATTTTCCACTACATGGCTGGCGGCGCTTGCATTCTCAGTTCCAGCATTGGCTCCGCCTCCATTCCCGGTCGCAGCGGAAGCTTCGTCTCCATTTGTCATTACGTCGCTAACGCTGACTGCATTTTCCGCCACAGAACTTTTGGCTTTTTCCGGCATGGGTCCTTCCTTTCGACAGCAAATGGCCTAATTTATTACCTCTCAGACGATACTATTCTTTTGCCCCAGTGTCAACTCCTGAGGATTATTCCTGAACATTGTTTCGACTGTAGATAGGAATGCCGCAGTCCGTGGTTAAGGCCGGGTCGCCCGGCCGAAATCAATTGATGCTGAAAATATTTCCGCGTAAAACCGGGTATGGCACTGGGAAGGCTCTGGTGCAAATTGGGAGTTGCGACGATTTCGGCCGCGGTCGTTGTGTTGATCCAAGTACTGATCAGGCGGCCAACGCGGCTTGCCAGATCTCCTGAGGCATCGCTCGGCTCCCACCCAACTTGCCTATCTTGAATTGTCCTTTCTTGATCTTATCTGCCAGTTCGATACCGCTGATCACAATGTCGGCTGTCTCGAAACTCTTCAGTCCCAGCATCGGCCGCAGCCGTTGCTTGATCCTTCGGTGATCTTGCTCGATCAAGTTGTTCAAGTACTTGCTGCTCCGTACTACCACGCGCTTCGGCAATTCGCCGCTATCATTCAAATCTGCCACCGCGCGATGGGACGCCGCGTACGCATCCAGGGTCACCTTGGCCGGCACGCGCTGCCCCTTCATCGCCTTGCGCAAAAACGCTTTGGCCGCGTTGGTATCCCGTTCTCGGCTCAAGAAGAAGTCCACTGCCTTGCCCGCTTTATCGACCGCTCGGTACAGGTAGACCCATTCGCAGCGCACCTTGATGTAGGTCTCATCCATCCTCCAGGAGCCGCCTACCGGGCGAGCATACCGCTGCCACCGCTTCTCGAATTCCGGCGTGTAATGTTGTACCCAGCGCAGAATGGTCGTGTGTGCCAGACTGATGCCGCGTTCGCTCATCATGCTGACCAAATCCTGGTAGCTCCGCTTGAAACTCAGGTACCACCGTACGCACAACACGACAATCTCCTTGTCGAAATGGCGACCGGCGAACAGCTCTTCGACCGAAACAAATCGGGACATTCCCCCATCTTCGTCCATCCCGAAACGTTTGCACCAGAGCCGCCAAATCCACGTGCAGTTTGGGGCGCAAGCCTATATAGATACCTATAGACTTCCTGTAGTAGTCAGCCCTCAACTGTGGAAAACTTCCGAAGCGCCAGAGAAGCGAAGCGCCTGACGGCGCGAAATCCTGATCGGAATGCCCTACGCTCACGCCGAAGTAAAGGACGCTACGCGCCGCCTTGCGGCGGTGAGCCTTCGGCTCATCCTTGACTACGGCTCCGCTGCGGGCACATGGCATACATGCCGGTAAGGCGAAAACCGCCTTTCCGGCTTTTCTCCATAGAAGCCGCCGAACAGGCTTTTCAGGGATAGAGGCAAATTCGCATTCTGAAGGGGGCAGGGAAGGGAAGTGGCTCTTCAGGTAGAGTAAGCCGCCACCGATGCCAATCCGACGCTGTGGAGGCCGTTTCCAAGGCTGTGGGGCTCGGTTTTTCCTTTACCGCTGGCCCCGCTGCCGGTAAGATAAACGCGATAATAAATTGATCCGCAAGGAGGCCTTGCCATGAACCTCACCATTCCCATCCGGCCAGAAGTTGAAGCTGAGCTTGCCCGCCAAGCTGCCGCACGCGGCAGCGCCGTCGAGGTCTATGCCGCCGCGCTGCTTGAAGAGGCGATGCATATTCCGCAAGCCACGACCGTCCAGCCCCCAGCTGTCGGCCGTACCGGGCAAATGCTTATCGACGCTTTCGCGGACATCCGTGGTTTGCTCAGCGACGACGAGATCGACCAAATGTTCCAGCGAAATCCCTCGCCTGCCCGACCCGTTGACCTATCGTGAGCGACTTTCTTCTCGACACCAACATTCTCTCCGAGTTGATGCGTCCACGTCCGGAAGCGAAGGTGACAACCTGGATCGCGGCCCAGGACATCAATACATTGTTTCTGAGTGTGGTGACCATTGGAGAGTTGGAATCGGGCTTTACGACGACCCCAGATCCCACCCGCCGCGTGCGTCTTGAAGAATCGCTTGAATGCCACTTAAAACAGCTTTTTCCAGGACGGGTTCTGCCGGTGACGGAATCGATTGCCAAGAGATGGGGCAAGCTCGACGGAACGCGCCAATCGGCTGGCCGACCGCTTAGCGCGCCGGACGGCATGATCGCCGCGACTGCACTGGAACACGGCCTCATCGTCGTTACCCGCAATGTCCGCGACTTCGCCAATCTGGGCCTTACCATCTTTGACCCCTGGGACGCTCGCAGTTCCTAACGTCGCTTGCCCAGGGGCCGGCGGGCTTTTGTACGAGCAGAAGTGAGCGTGAACCGGAGCCCCACTGGATTCCGGTGAGAGGACCGGTGTGGTTGTCCAACTGGAACTCGAGCAGACTATGGATTGGAGATAACACTTCCTCCGGTGTCAAATCGCGCCCGGCATTCGTTTCCAGTGCTGTAGCCCAGCGCGCGAATCAGGCATTCCAATCCCAGCCGCGCCGGGCCGCGGTGTCCAAACCTGAATAGGCCTTCTGCATGGCGCCGGCGAGGATTGGCAAATCCGCGCGAAGGGCATCGGCGTTGATGGTCTTTACCGGCTCCCGGAATGCACTGGTAGGGACAACAATCAGCGAGCGATTCGAAAAAGGAAGCGCGAAAGGCTTGCGGAGAAGAGGATTGCCCCAGTCCCAGGCTACATGGGGGCCTGCTGCCCCAAACCCCCCGCGAAAACCTTCCTATGATGGGGCGGCTGCGCCGCCCAAACCAGAACACTCAACCACTCAGCGTTGCTCGCAGCTTCCCGCGAAGCCGCCGCGCTTTGCGCGCGAATTTGCACATTCAGTTCTGCTTATCCCGTGGTCACTTGCGGAAACCTGGAGCCGGAACTGCCTTCGGAGCCGGTTTCACAGACTGCTGACTCTCAGGCGCGGCGGACTCAGGCGAGCTGGAGGGGTGAAACCGCTCCCACCAGACCACCCCCAGCAACACCGTCAACATCAATCCCAGCACCAGCGTTCCTAGCCACATCCACGCGATCTTCTCATTGGCGACTTCCAATGCTTTATTCAATTGGTTCAGCTTCGATTGAATGTCCGTCTCCCAATCGCTCTTGAAACCGTCCTGCAATTTCTTCCACTCCGCCGCCCACGTCTCGTCGAACTTGCCCTTCACCGCCTCCTTCGTACTTTCCTTTACCGCTGCCGTTAACGCCTCCCGATGCACCCCCAACAGACGCGTTGCCTCTGCCGCCAGTGCCGCGCTGCTTGCTTTTCCCACATCCTCGGCCTTCTTAACCAACGCCTTGTCCGTTTCCTTCAGCACCTGGTCCCGCGCTTCCTCCAACTGCTTTTGCATCGTCATCTCGTGCCGGTGCAGGATTTGGTTCAGGCCGTTGAGACGTTTGTCCAGTTCGATCCGTTCCCGCTTGAACGCCATCAACTGAATCAACACCGGATCGTAGTACCCCAGTCCATGTTCCTGCCGGTCCGTATCCAACTCCGCCAGCTCCTCTGGTGTCGGTTTGCGCCCCAGGATCTTGGCAAACCGGGCCGCCAGTTCCTCACGGTTCTGCGGACTCTTTTCCCCCATCGCTCACAATCCCATCTGCGCGAACACTGCCGCGCATTCTCGTTGCCATCTCTGCACTTCCGCCTGGCTTCCTAACAGCATCCCTTTCCCTCCTGCTTCGGCCACCGTCATCCGCTCCGTGTACAGCCGATCCGTGATCCGATCCGCCAGCTCCGGAAACGTCACGCTCTTTCCTCCCTCTCCTTCGATTTCCCCCCTCAAAGCATTCCCGTTGTAGAGCTCGAACTTCCGTTCTTCCCCAAAGTAGGCGTTGCGCACTACATGAATCTTCACCCCGGCGGCCATGTCCCGAAACTCCGCCAGCAATTCCAGACTGTCCTTCTGCCGGTTGATCAGCCATAAGCAGATGGCCGGCCGTTTCATCTCCTGCAACCCCGTCAGCAGGATCGAACCATACTGCTCCCAGAACCCGTTGCTCTGCGAGGCCAGGTTGACCACGATGCAAGATTTGCGTTGCTCTGGCTCATCGAGTTTGTCCACCAGATCAATCCACCCATCCCGTTCGCTGATCTGGGGCAGGTAGTGCGGGACCGTTTTGCCATAAGCGTGGGCGACATCGGGATTGGAGGTGTCCGTCTCGACCAGAAAGACGGGCTTGGCAGGCTTTTGGGAGAGCCAGTAGTCGATCAGGGCCATGGACGCCAGCGACTTGCCTACGCCCCCCTTATTGCCGCCTACGAAGGCCACGGGAAGAGACATGGGTAAGATTCCTTTCAGACCTTGATCCGGTCGGGTTTGAGCATGAAGGTAGAGCCGCGTTTGGTTTCGGGTTTAGCAGCCGGAACCGAGGGCGGGGAAGCTGCGACCGCTGCGGCCGTCTTTTTGGGAGCGGGGGCTTTGCGGACTCCAGGGGGCGGCTTGTGTTTTCCCCGCTTGCGCGGCGTGGTTTCAGAGGCGTAGTTGCGGAGGGTGGAGTTAGCGACGGGGATGCCAGCGGAGTTGAGGTGCTGGGCGATCTGGGCGAAGGTGTAGCCCAAGGAACGCATGTGGGCGATCTCTTGTTTGAGCTGGTGGACGGCCTGGCGAACGGAGTGGGAAGTGGGAACAGGAGGGGGCAGGGCCGCGAGGGTTTTGCGGGCCTGGTCAATGGTGGCGGAGGAGAGGGCGGGGCGTTTTTTCGAGGGCATAAGATTCGTCAGAAGCGGCCCACTTGCAATCGTCAGGAACAGGGCCTACGATAGATCTATCATATGGAGATGACGAGAGCAACAGGCCAGCTAGAGCAATACAGCGTAGCAGGAATACAAGCACTGTATAACAGGGCAAGTCGCGTAGTGTATATACGTCGACTCGCTACGCTCGTTTCCGTATCTCCACCCGTCCTCGGCCAATCCGACTGCGTCTCCTCGTCCTCCTCCGTCTACGACCTTGCTCAGGGCTACGCCCCGAGACCCCTGTTGGAAACCGCGAGCAAGACTGTCCAGCAGGCTGCTGGACAATTGACCCGGCTCCACCCCTGCGCCCTTCCGGAGCACCGCGCCGCCCCGCTGGGGCAGGGGAAAGGAGGCGCGCCATGGCCTTCGGCACGGTGAAAAAGAAGCGCGAGGCGACCATCATTCTGCGCATCCTGCCGGAGGAAAAAACGGCCATTGCCGGTGAGGCGGGCAAGGCCGGCTTGACCGTCAGCGAGTACATTCGGCGCCGGGCGCTCGACCGGCCCGTCAAGAGCCGGGTGAGCGAAAAGGCCATCAACGAACTACGCCGGTTGGGCGGTTTACAGAAGCATCTAGCGACGAAGTTTCAGCACAAGCGGGACGCCATTGACCAAGTGCTCGGCGAGATCACGGCGGCCATTCAACGGCTCGACCGGCAAGAGGGAGAGGAGACCTTTGCCGGTGGCAACGGCTAGGATGGAAGGATACCGAGGAGGGCAGAACAGATCATGACCATCACTTTGGAAATTCCGGAAGCGCTGGCTACCCAACTTGGGGGCGGCACGCCGCAGCAGTTGTCACGTCAGGCCCTTGAAGCGTTGGTCCTGGAAGCCTATCGGGAAGACCGGCTCGGGGGACCGCAAGCAGCTGAAGTACTCGGCTTCTCCCGGCTGGAGTGGAACCACTTTCTGAAGGAGAAGCAGGTCATGGAGAACGCCTATTCGGTCGAAGACCTGGAGCGAGACGTGGCTACCATTCAGCGGCTCCGAGCTGAGGGTGTGCTCCCCGCCGCATGAGCCTTGTCGTCGTCGCGGACACCTCGCCGATCAACTACCTCTTGGAGACCGGCTACGTCGAACTGTTGCCACGCTTGTACGGTCAAGTGATCCTTCCCACAGCCGTCCATAGCGAGCTTTCGGATCGGGGTAGCTCGGACGCCGTTCGCCAATGGGCGAGTGCTCTCCCTGCCTGGATCACGGTGCAGAAGCCCACCGCTTCTCCTCAACTCCTGTCCGGTTTACATCGAGGGGAAATGGATGCGATTGCCCTGGCTGAGGAGTTGCACGCTGGTTTGGTCCTCATGGACGATGCGGCGGGGGTGCGTTATGCATTAGAGCGCGGGT
>JADCBH010000012.1 GCA_020253595.1 Brevundimonas sp. | reverse complement strand
CGCGACAGGGATTGAACCTGTGACCCCTACGATGTCAACGTAGTGCTCTCCCGCTGAGCTACGCGTCCGCCGTGGCGGTTCCGGCAAGGCCGGTCCGGGAAGGCGCGGTCTATAACCCGGCGGTCGCGCGCCTCGCAAGTGGCAATCCTGCGCTCAAGCAGCGAGCCACCGCGTGGCGAGCGGTAGCGCGCCCAGAATGCGCTCAAGCAGCGAGCCACCGTGTGGCGAGCGGTAGCGCGCTCAGGGATCTCAGGCGGCGGCCACCATCTTCTCGACCTCGCTGACGAGGTCGCGCAGGTGAACCGGCTTGGACAGGACCTTGGCCTGGGGGCTGGCCTGGGCGGCCGACAAAGCGACGGCGGCAAAGCCGGTGATGAACATGATGCGAAGGCCAGGCTGACGAGCGGCGGCCACGCGCGCCACCTCGATCCCGTCCGCACCCGGCATGACGATGTCGGTCAGGAGCAGGTCGTAGGGGCCGTATTCGAGCGCATCGATGGCGTCATCGCCATTCTCGCACTCGACGACCTCATGTCCCGCGCGCTCCAGCGCCCGGGTCAGGAAGCCCCTCAGGGAGCTGTCGTCTTCCGCCAGCAGGATACGCGCCATGCCTGATCGTCCCTCTCTCGTTGCGGCGACGCTAGGCCGGGATCGGTAAACCGGCGATGAAATTCACCGTGAAAACCGCGCAGGTCTCGATGGCCGGTGGGGAAAAACAGTCTATGGCGAGGCGATGACTGCGGTTCCCGCCCCTGATCCGGCCGAAACTTCGCACCCGCCGTTCGTGATCCATCCCGCGACCGTCGAGCGCGGCGTGATGGTGTTCGCCTCGCCCCACTCCGGCGGCTGGACGCCCGACGACATGCGGCCGGTAGCCGGTCTTGCGGCCATCACGCTGCGCAGCGCGGAAGACGTGGGCGTCGACCAGCTGATCGCGGTGGGGCCTCGCCTCGGTGCGCCCGTGATCGCCGCTGGCGTGTCGCGGGCCTATGTCGATCTCAACCGGGCCCCCGACGAGATGGACGCCGCCCTGGTCGATGACGTCGAAGGGTCGGTCTCGGCCAAGGTGATGGCGGGCTATGGCGTGATCCCCCGACGGGCGGGGGACGGCGAGCTTCTGTATGATCGCCGGCTCTCGGCGCAGGAGGCACAGGCGCGGATCGCCCGCGTACATGCTCCCTATCATCAGGCGCTGGCTGATCTGCTGGCCGAGACACAGGAACAGCACGGCATGGCCCTGTTGCTGGACTGGCATTCCATGCCCTCCCGGGCTGCGGGCGGGGGGATCGGGCGTCGCGGCGGGCGAGGGATCGACATCGTGCTGGGCGATCGCCATGGCGCATCCGCGAAAGGTGGGGTCACGCGCCGCATGCGAGCCCTGTTCGAAGCCGAAGGGCTGAGGGTCGCGCTCAATGCCCCCTATGCCGGCGGATACGCCACCCAGACCTGGGGGCGGCCCGATGAGGGCGTTCAGGCGGTGCAGATCGAGATCAACCGCGCCCTCTACCTGGACGAAGCCACGCTGGAGCCATCGTCAGATTGCCCGCGCTTCACCGCCCTGCTGACCCGCGTCATCTCGGCTCTGGCCCGCGAGACCTGGCCGCGCTGAGAGCGAAAAAAGCCGCGCCCGAGGGCGCGGCATGAAAGTCTATAGGGAGGAAACGCCCAGGAAGGGCAAGACGCCCGGAGGCGTCGAAAGCCAAGTTAGGTTGCGATGCACAATGCGTCAAGCCGCTTTAATCCTGATGACATCACGCCGCGTTACAGGAAGATCGTGCCGCCACGCCTTCATGTAATCGCTTTCACGGCATGAACGTGGTGCAAGGGTGGCTCCCCGCGTTTGCTGCATTGCAAAAAGTCAGGCGGACGTTGATCGATCCGCTTCGATCAGCCGCCGGGCCATGCGGATCGCCCGCGCCGCCGGCGATCCCGACTGACGCCAGACCAGAAGGGCGAAGGCCGACACAACGCCGGCGCACAGCCAGACGGGCCCGAACAGCCAGGCCGCCGCGGCCAGCGCGAAGTAATAGCCCCGTACGCCCTGGCTGAACGCACCGAGCGCAGGGTTCAGCACATCCGCCGTCGCCTGGCCAAAGGCCTCGCGGTCGGCTTCCACCGTGATCTCCGGGGCGGCTCCGATCATGGCGAGCGCATAGTTCATCTGGCGGATCGACCAGATGAAATCGAGCAGGCCACGCGCCAGGCACAGGAGCACCAGCCCCAGCTTGGCCTCCAGCAAGGGCTGCGGCACGTCCTCGGCCCCGACCGCTGAAAAGCCCTGCAGTGCCTGATCCCCACCGAACAGGACACTCGCCACACCTGCGATCAGGAGCAGGTTCGACGAGGCGAAGAAGGAGCCGGAGTTGATGGAATGGCCCAGAAGTTGGCTGTCCAGCAGACGGACCTCGCGTCGCGTCATGGCCGTCATCCAGGCGTGCCGGACCGTCAGCATGTCGTCGTTGAGCGAGCCACTGCGGTGCGCCAGCACCTTCATCAGGGGCCCGTAGCCGAGCCAGCAGAGGAAGAAGAGCGCCAGGCCAAGCCAGTCCAGATAGGTCATTCGCTGCCCGGCCTCCGTATCGTCGCGCCCGCCCGCGCTTGCCGCCGGGCCTCTACAGGCTTATCACGCCCGGCTTCCTTTCGCAGTCGCACAATCAATCAGGGCCATCGCCATGAACCTCGACGCCATCCCCGTCGGTCCCAACCCGCCCTGGGACCTGAACGTCGTCATCGAGATCCCGCAGGGTGGCCTGCCGGTGAAGTACGAGATGGACAAGGCGTCTGGCGCACTGTTCGTCGACCGCTTCCTGCACACCGCGATGTACTATCCGGGCAACTACGGCTTCGTGCCGCACACCCTGGCCGACGACGGGGACCCCTGCGACGTCATCGTGCTGAACCCGACTCCGGTGGTTCCGGGCTGCGTCATCCGTTCGCGCCCGATCGGCGTGCTGATGATGGAAGATGAGGCGGGCGGCGACGACAAGATCCTGGCCGTGCCGGTCGATGCCCTGCACCCCTACTACACCGACATCGCCAGCTACCGTCAGCTGCCGACCATCATGGTCGAGCAGATCGAGCACTTCTTCACCCGCTACAAGGACCTGGAGAAGAACAAGTCGGTGCGGGTCAAGCGCTGGGGCGACGCTGGCGAGGCGGCCGAGCTGATCGCGCGCGGCATGCGCACCTATCAGGAAAAGAACGGCGGAACCGAAGCGGCAGCCAACGCCGCCTGACCCCAGTTACATCACCAAGAGAAGCAAGGCCGGAGCGGGATCACCGCTCCGGCCTTTTTCACGTCACCAGATGCGGACGCGGTCCTCGGGGGTCAGATAGTAACGCTGGCCCGGCTGAACGTTGAAGGCGTCGTACCAGGCATCGACGTTGCGGACCGGGCCGATCACGCGGAACTCAGCCGGGCTGTGCGGACCCGTGGCGACCTGGTTGCGCAGGAAGTCGTCACGGCCCTTGGATTGCCAGACCTGGGCCCAGCCGAGGAAGAACCGCTGGTCGCCCGTGAAGCCGTCCAGCACCGGGGCCGACTGGCCGTTCAGTGACAGGTGATAGGCCTCCAGGCCCACCGCCACGCCGGCGGCGTCGCCGATGTTTTCGCCCATCGAAAGGGCCCCCTGGACGAAGTAGCCCGGCAGGACCTCATAGGTGTCGTACTGGGCTCCCAGTCGCGCGGTCAGGGCCTCGAAGTTGGCCCGGTCCTCAGGCGTCCACCAGCTGCGCAGCACGCCGTCGCCATCGGACTTGGAGCCCTGGTCGTCAAAGCCGTGACCGATCTCGTGGCCGATGACCCCGCCGATCGCGCCGTAGTTCACCGCCGCGTCAGCGTTCGGATCGAAGAAGGGCGGTTGCAGGATGGCGGCCGGGAAGACGATCTCGTTGTTGGTGGAGTTGTAGTAGGCGTTAACCGTCTGGGGCGTCATGCCCCACTCGGCCTTGTCGACCGGGTCGTTCAGGCGATTGAGCTGATACTCCCAGCGGAAGCGGCCCGCGCGCTCGGCGTTGCCGAACAGGTCATCGGCCCGGATCTCCAGCGCCGAGTAGTCGCGCCATTGCTCGGGGTAGCCGATCTTGACCGTGAACTTGGATAGCTTCTCCTGGGCTGCGGCCTTGGTCTCGGCGCTCATCCAGTCGTAGGTCTCGATCCGCAGCGCCAGGGCGCGGCGCAGATTGGCGACCAGTTCTTCCATCTGGGCCTTGGACTCGGCGGGAAAGTACTCCGCCACGTACTGGCGGCCCAGCGCCTCGCCGAGCGCGCCCTCGGCGAAGCCGATCGCGCGTTTGTCGCGGGGGCGCTGTTCCGGCTGGCCCTGCAGGTCGCGTAGACGGAAGGCCCACTGGGCATCAGCGAAGCGGGCCGACAGGCGCGATGCGGCCTGATCGGTGGTGTGGAAGGCCTGCCAGGCGCGCAGAGTCTCGATCGGTGCCTCCGCATAGATGGCGGCGATCTGCGGCATGGCGGTGTTCTGGCGCACGATCAGGCGCGGGATGTCACCCAGCCGGGCCGCACCGAAATAGCCCGTCCAGTCGAAGCCCGGAGCGTCGGAGACCAGCTGCTGGATGGTGTATTCGTTATAGGTCCGGTCGCGATTGCGGTTCTCGGCCGGCGTCCAGTGGGCCTGAGCGATCTGGGTCTCGAGGTCCAGGATCCGTTGGGCGTTTCCGGCAGGGTCCTCCCAGCCGATCATCTCCAGCATGCGGGCGATGTAGGCCAGATAGAGCTCTTTCTTGTCGGCGTAGAGCGGCGACAGATAGAAGTCGCGGTTGGGCATGCCGAGGCCGGACTGGCCGGCCGAGACGACATAGCGGTCGGGCTGCTTCTGGTCGGTCGAGATCCCGGTGGCGAAGAAGGAGCCACCCAGCGCTCCGATGGTCTGGCCCATGTAGGCGGCCATGGCGTCATGGCTGTCGATCGCCCGGATCGCCGCCAGATAGGGCTGCAGTGGCTGGGCATCCAGCGCCTCGATCCGCGCCACGTCCATGTAGCTGCGATAGGCGTCGGCGATCTTCTGCTCGTCCGAGCCGGGTGCCAGGTCCGTTCGTGCCAGCAGGGCGGTGATCATGGCCTCCAGCCGGTTGTCCGACAGATCGCGCAACAGGGAGAAGGCACCGTAGTTCGACCGGTCCGCCGGGATGGTCAGCTGATCCAGCGCGGTGCCGTTGGCGTAGCGCATGAAGTTGTCGCCCGGTGCCATCGACAGATCCATGCCGGCCGTGTCGAAGCCCCACGTCCCAAAGCGGGGTGCCTCAATGCCCTGCCATCCCTGAGCCCCCACGCTGGCAGCCGGGGTCTGGAAGATCGACCAGACGGTGCAGGCCTCGTCGAGACAGGCGTGGTCGTGGTCCGGACCGTCGGCAAAGGCGACGGAGGGGAGCAGGAGGGCGGCCGCAGCGGCGCCGATCAGCAGTCTTTTCATGGAAATTTCCCGGGGGTTCGAGCCTCGGCGCGGTCTTGTGCGCGCTTGGGCCGGACCCTAGGGCACCGCACACGCCCGAATTCTTAAAAATCCTTCATGTTTGGTCAGGGCGCGTCAGGAAGGGTCAGCAGCGGACCCGGACGGGCGCGGTAGGGTGTCGCACCGGCCGATGAGCCGGGATTGTGGTTCGGTCGAGGGGGTGCCTATCCTCCCGACAGGTGGGGGCAGACATGACGCAAACAGACGCCAGCGCGCCGGACGGGATGGCCGAGGATCCTTTCGCGGCCCTGGCCGAGGCCTTCGCGGGTCGCCGCGCCCTGTTGCTGGAGGACGATCCCGCTCTGGCCGAGCATGTCGCCGAGCGGCTGCTGGCGGCGGGCTTCGCGGGCGTCGACCGCTTTGAGGCAGGGGAGGCGGCGCTTCAGGCCGGTCGGACGGGCAACTACGACATCCTGATCCTGGATCGTCTGACGGCCGGGATGGATGGACTGGAGATGCTCAAGCAGCTGCGATCCAACCCGGGCGCGTCTTCCGACGCCCCGGCCCTGATGCTGACCGCCCTGACCGGCGAGCGTCAGCGGGTCGAGGGTCTGCTTGGTGGTGCCGACGACTATCTGTCCAAGCCCATCGGCGACGAGGAACTGCTGGCGCGCATCGCCGCTCAGCTTCGTCGGGTGGCGCGCCGTGCCAAGCCTGTCAGCACCGACCTGACCAATGGCCCCTTCCGTCTGTCGCCGGGCGCTCGGACGCTCAAGCTCAGGACAGCCGACGGAGAGCGGCTGATCGACCTGTCGCCGCTCGAGTTCGCCATCGTCTCCGAACTGATGACCGCGCGAGGTCAACCCGTGACCAAGACCATGCTGTGGGACCGCTGCTGGGTGGAATGGACCTTCCTGCCTGACAACTTCGTCAACATCATCGACGCCCGCATTTCCGCCCTGCGCCGTCGCCTGAAGGAGCAGGCCCCCGAGATCGGAGAGGATCTGCACCCCCTG
>JADCBH010000119.1 GCA_020253595.1 Brevundimonas sp. | reverse complement strand
TCGCCACGACGGGGGTTAGCGAGGCCAGCCACCGGCCCGGCTGAGCGCGCTGGGTGTCGGCCTGCCGATGCGCTCTCCGATCCAGCGGGCGGTCTCGATCAGGGCGTCGAGATCATAGCCGGTGGCGTATCCCGCGCGCTCCAGCATGTAGACGAGGTCCTCGGTCGCCACATTGCCCGTGGCACCGGGCGCGAAGGGACAGCCGCCGATACCGCCGACGGAGGCGTCCAGCACATCCACGCCCGCCTGAACCGCCGCATAGGCATTGGCGACGCCGGTGTTTCGTGTGTCGTGGAAATGCAGGCGCAGGATCGCGTCCGGTGCAGCGGCGCGGGCAGCCAAGATCTTTCGCGTGACGCTCCACGGATCGCCGACGCCGATGGTGTCGGCCAAGCCGATTTCCTTCACACCCAGCCGGGCAAGCGCGCCGACCACCGCCGTGACTTTCTCAACCGACACCTCCCCGTCGAACGGGCAGCCCCAGACGCAGGACAGGGTGGCCGAAAGCGACGGCACCGGCGTCTCGCCGCCGGCCGAGTTGGCGCGCCCGGCGAGGATGGCCTCCAGCATGGCGATCTGGTCCTTCGTCGCCAGACCCTGGTTCTTCAGGCCGAAGCCATCGGTGATCGAAAGGGAGACGTTGACCTCGTCAACCCCCGTGCCGAGCGCCCGGTCATAGCCCTTGCCGTTCAGGACCAGACCGATACGGCTGCGTCCCTCGGCCGGAGGCAGCGCCGCCATGACCTCCTCGGCCCCGGCCATCTGCGGCACCAGCTTCGGGTGGACAAAGCTGACGGCCTCGATCCGACGGGCCCCCGCCGCTTCCAGACGCAGTACCAGTTCGGCGCGGACGGCGGGATCAAGGATCGCCTTTTCGTTCTGCAGACCGTCGCGGGCTCCGACCTCGACGATCTGGATGGCGCGGCTCATCGCCCGGCCTCGCGCGCCGCCTGCGTGTCCGGAGGAGCGTAAAGGGTCAGCCGCACGTCGTCGCCCGAGGAATAGTTGTGGCCCGTCACGACAGCCACAGCCGTTCCCGGCACCCCGGTCTCGACCGTGGCGGCGAGGAAGGCTTCGGCGTCACGGCCCTCCACGATGACGGGTCGGCCCTCGGCCAGGGCCCGCGCTGCACCGGCTGCGTCGGTCAGCTGGGTGTCGCGGCCGGTCAGGAAGACGAAACTGGGCTCATGGAAGGTGGTGATGGCGACCGGGCCTTGCGTCAGGCCCTGACGGGGGTGCAGGCCGTTCTCCTCCAGAGCCTTTTCCAGCCGGGGCGCGATGGCCAGCGGACGCAGCTGCCGGATGGTTCCGGCCAGCGTCGCGTGGGCGATCACGCCGAACACAAGCGCGATCAGCACTCCGGTGACGGCCGCCCTGTTCACCAGCAGGAATCCGCCGATCAGCGCGGCCATGACGGCGCAGACCACTGTGATCGTCGCCCAGGTCTGGGCCGTCGAGGTACCGAAGGCGGTCAGTCCATAGACGGTGATGCCGCTGATCACGACCGCGGCGAAGACGGCCAGGACCGCGCCGGACCAGCGCGAGATGCGGCCGATCGACTGGGTAAGCGCCGCGGCCATCAGGAGCGTGATCGCCCCGAAGGTGGGCAAGGTGTAGTGCCACAGCTTCGTGGGCGCGATCTCGAACACCAGCCAGGCCGGGACCAGCCAGCACACCAGGAACCGGATCGCGGGCTCCGCCCGGCGGCTCCAGCCCGTCCAAAGGGCGGCCGGCAACATCAGGGTGGCGGGAAACAGCAACAGCGGGCTCAGCAGAAGGTACATGCCCGGAAGGCCGCCGTGGCTTTCCTGCGCGCCCGCGATCTTGGGTGCCAGGTCGCCGCCGATGGCCTCACGCCAGAAGCCGCCGTCGGTCGCGATGGTGATGGCGATGGCCCAGGGCCCGACAATCAGGGCCAGCAGCGGCAGGCCCCAGCCCCAGCCCAGACGCTTCAGCCAGGCGAACCGCCGGTCCCAAAGGCTGAGCATAAGGACGGCGGGGATCACGACGAGCAGGCCGATCGGACCCTTGATCAGGATCGACAGGCCCAGCCCCAGCCACACCATCAGCTTCCACGGCCGCTGGCTCGGGTCCCCCTTGATCAGGGTTCCGGCGCGGGACGCCATGTAGAGCCGCCCCAGACCGGCCATGGCGAGCGTCACCGAGGCGCACAGCATGGCGTCGGTCTTGGCGATGCCGGCCTCGGACGACAGCAGGAAGGTTGCCCCCAGCATGGCCCCGCCGAGGAAGCCTGCCCTCGCGCCGAACAAGGCTGCGCCCAGCCACGCCGCCGCCCACGCCGCCAGCATGGCCCCGAGCAGCGACGGGATGCGATAGGGCGCGATCTGCCGATCGGCGACGTCCGACGTCAGACCCACGGCCACGGCCTGCATCCAGTAGATGCCGATGGGCTTCTTCCAGCGCGGATCTTCCTGAAAGCGGATGTCGACATAGTCGCCGCTCTCCAGCATCTGGCTGGTGGCCTGGGCATAGCGGCTCTCGTCGCGGTCGAGCGGCGGAAGAAGCAGCATGGACGGCAGGCCGGCCAGCAGCGCGACCAGCGCGGCCAGGAGCGGTCCGCGCCAGCCGGCGATGTAACGGTCAAGGTCGGGGCGCGCGATCATTCGGTCTTGCTAACACGACAGGAAGCGGGCCGTCAGCCGTGGCGCGAAACGCCGAAATCCGGCACAGAGCGCCAATGACCGCCGACGCAGCGCCTGACATCTCCATCGTTGTCCCCGTCCATGACGAAGCCGGGGCCGCAGGACCCCTGGCGCGCGAGATCGCGGCCGCCTTCGCCGGGCGTTCGCATGAGATCATCTTCGTCGACGACGCCAGCCGCGATTCGACCCTGGCCGAGCTTCGCGCGCTGACCGCCGAACTGCCCACGCTGCGGGTGCTGGGCCACGCGACCAACGCGGGTCAGAGCCGGGCCGTGCGAACCGGAGTGCTGGCGGCGCGCGGTCAGATCGTGGTGACGCTGGACGGCGACGGCCAGAACCCTCCGGCGGACGCGCCCCGGCTGGCCGACGCCCTTCTGGCCGCCGCGCCCCAGGTCGCGCTGGTCGGGGGCGTGCGCCAGAAACGACAGGATTCGGAGGCCAAACTGTGGGCCTCTCGCTGGGCCAACCGGATCCGCAAGCGGCTGCTGGGCGACGACGCCGATGACACGGGCTGCGGGCTCAAGGCGTTCCGGCGGGACACCTTCCTGCGCCTTCCCTACTTCGATCATATCCACCGCTACTTGCCGGCCCTGATGATCCGCGAGGGGTATGAGAACCTCTATCTGGCGGTCGGACACCGGCATCGCGACACGGGCCGGTCGAAGTACACCAACTGGGGCCGCCTGAAGGCCTCGGTGTCGGACATTCTGGGCGTCATGTGGCTCAAGTCCCGCTCGCGCCGGCCGGGACCGGTTACGGAGTACTAGGTCGCCTTGGCCTGGCGCGCCCAGGCACCGAGGCGATCGATCCGGCGAGCAAACAGGCCTGCGCGTGTTGAGCGAAGACCGTGGCCCGACGGCGCGAACCGGGATATGCAAGCTCAACACGCCCGGCTTTGACCGTGAGAGGATCGAACCATGCTGATCGCCATTCCCCTGCTGATCATCCCGGTGGTGCTCTACAACATCGTCATCCTATTCGGCGGCGGCGGCGGGGGCATGGCTGCGGCGGATGAAGTTCTGCGCCAGCCGATGTTCTCCATCCCCATGGCCTCGGGCGCCAGCTGGCAGGTCGGGGTTGGCGACCTGATCCTGTTCCTGTCGCTGATTCTGCTGTTCTTCGAACTGCTGAAGTCGACGTCGAGCCAAAAGGTGGCCATCGTCAACCACGCCCTGTCGATGATCCTGTTCGTCGTCTGCCTGGTGGAGTTCCTGCTGATCCGGGGATTCGCGACCTCGACCTTCTTCCTGATCACGACCATGGTCATGCTGGACGTGCTGGCCGGCTTCATTGTCACCATCATCTCGGCCCGCAAGGATCTGGATTTCGGCCAACCGACCTGATCGACGACGTCCCCATTAGGCCTATTGGTGCCGCCTCGCCTGATCGGAAAACCGCTCACACTTTTCCGGGCAAGGCCGTAGAGAGACGCCCATGCGCCTCGCCTTCATGGGAACCCCCGACTTCGCCGTGCCGTCGCTGGCCGAGCTGATCGCCTCGGGCCATGAGGTGGTCGGCGTCTGGTCCCAGCCGCCGCGTCCGCGCGGACGCGGCCAGAAGCTGACCCCCTCCCCGGTCCACGCCTTCGCCGAGACCATGGGCCTGCCCGTCTTCACGCCCGAGAGCATGAAGTCGCCGGACGCGATGGCCCAGTTCATCAACCTCGACCTGGATGCCGCTTGCGTCGTCGCCTACGGCCAGATCCTCAAGCGCGACGTGCTGGAGGCACCCCGGCTGGGCTGTTTCAACCTGCACGGCTCGCTCCTGCCGCGTTGGCGGGGTGCTGCGCCGATCCAGCGGGCCATCATGGCCGGCGACCGCCAGACCGGCGTGCAGATCATGCGCATGTCCGAAGGGCTGGACGAGGGTCCGATCCTCCTCAGTGAGGTCCTTCCCATCCTGCCCGACGATACGTCCGCCACCCTGGGCCAGCGCATGGCCGCGACCGGCGCGACCCTTTGGTCCCGGGCGCTCGCCGCCATCGAGCGCGGCGGGGCAGTCGAGACCCCCCAGGTCGGTGAGCCCACCTATGCGAAGAAGATCACCCCGGCCGAGGCCCGCATCGACTGGACCCGGCCGGCTGTCGAGATCGACGCCCATATCCGGGGCCTGTCTCCCGCGCCGGGTGCCTGGTTCGAAGTGGCCGGTGCCGACGGTCAGCCGACGCGCATCAAGGCGCTGATGAGCCAGGTCAGCCTGAAGGCCTCGGGCGCGTCGGGCCAGGTGCTGGACGGCGAGTTGCGCATCGGCACGGGCACCAATGGAGACGGGGGTGCAGTGCGTCTTCTGCGGGTCCAGCGCCCGGGCAAGGCGGCCCAGGACGCAGCCGAGTTCCTGAACGGCTTCCCGCTGCCGCCGGGCACGGTTCTGGGTTGATGCCGCGCTATCGGCTGACGGTCGAATACGACGGCTCGGGCTACAACGGCTTTCAGGCCCAGACCGAACAACCCACGATCCAGGGCGCGATCGAGACGGCGGTGACGGCGTTTTCCGGCCAGAGCGTGCGCATCGCCGCCGCCGGCCGCACCGACACAGGTGTCCACGCGACCGGCCAGGTGGTCCACGTCGATCTCGACAAGGACTGGCCGGCCGCCACGGTCATGAACGCTCTGAATGCCCATCTGGTCCGCGAAGCCGTGTCGGTGCTGGACTGCGCCGTGGCCGAGGGCGACTGGCACGCCCGCTTCTCGGCGACCGGGCGGCGCTATCTCTATCGCATCCTGAACCGGCCCGGACGGCCCGCGCTGGACCGGGGACGTGTCTGGCACGTCAAGCGGGCTCTGGACGTCAAGGCCATGAACGCTGCGGCACTGGTCCTGGTCGGGCAGCACGACTTCACCACCTTTCGCGACATGGCGTGCCAGTCCGCCTCGCCGGTCAAGACGCTCGACGTTGCTCGCGTTGAGCGGGTTGGCGACGAAGTCCGACTGGTGTTCGCGGCCCGGTCCTTCCTGCATCGTCAGGTTCGCTCGATGACGGGGACGCTGGTCGAGGTCGGGCTGGGGCGATGGTCGCCGGACGAGGTCCGCACGGCGCTGGAAGCGCGCAATCGGGCGGCCTGCGGACCCGTCGCGCCGTCGGACGGGCTCTATCTGACCGGCGTCGACTACGGCTGAAAGTGCGTTAACCCAACGGCCCTAGTTTGGGCCGAAACAGGCTTCACATTCGCGTGAGAACAGTGGGGCGTTCCAGACCGGCGTTCGGCGCGCTATGAGCGGCCGGGCGGGCTTCAGAGGATATCGATGGCGGGTCCAGGTTTCGGTCGCGGACAAGGGCCGAGAGGTCCAGCACAGGGTGGCGCGGCGGCGAGCCGGACGCCCCTTCAGCGCGCGCTCTATTGGGCAGCGGTCCTAGGCGTCTGGGGCCTGATCTTCCTCGTGGTCTTCTTCGCCGTGTTCGCGCGCGGCCTGCCCGACACCTCGGCGCTGTACGACGTCGATCGCCAGCCTTCGATCACCTATCTGGACAGGAACGGGGCCCTGATCGCCACGCGCGGCTCCCAGCAGGCTCCGCCCGCCGATCTGGAGGCCCTGCCCGACTATGTGCCGGCGGCCTTCATCGCCATCGAGGACCGCCGCTTCTACTGGCACCCGGGGTTTGATCCTGTCGGCATGCTGAGGGCTGTTCAGGCCAATATGCGGGCCGGGCGCATCGTCCAAGGCGGCTCGACCCTGACCCAGCAGCTGGCCAAGAACCTGTTCCTTACGCCGGACCAGAACATGCGCCGCAAGGTGCAGGAACTGATGCTGGCCGTCTGGCTGGAGCTGAAGTTCTCCAAGGAGGAGATCCTCGCCCTCTATCTGAACCGCGTCTACTTCGGGGCAGGAGCCTATGGCATCGAGGCGGCGTCGCAGCGCTATTTCGACAAGTCGGCGCGGGAGCTGACGGTTGGCGAAGCTGCCCTTCTGGCGGGACTGCTGAAGGCCCCCAGCCGCTATTCCCCCCTGTCCGAGAGCGAGCGCGCAGCGACCCGAGCCACCGTCGTCCTGAACGAGATGGTCGAGGCCGGCGTCATCACGCCCGAACAGCGCGCTGCCGCTGTGCTGGAGCCCGTGCGGGTGTCGCGCACCCTGGCGACCCAGCATGCCCAGTATTTCATCGACTGGCTGGATCAGGAGATCCGGGGCCTGGTCGGTGAGCCGACCGAGGACATGATCGTCGAGACGACGCTGGACCTGACTCTCCAGACCGCTGCCGAGCGCAACGTCCGTCGTATCCTTGACCGCGACGCCTCGCGCGGCGTCGAGCAGGCGGCGCTGGTGGCTCTGGACGGCGACGGCCGGGTCCGCGCCATGATCGGCGGAGCCTCCTACGCTGACAGCCAGTTCAACCGGGCCGTGGACGCGCGTCGTCAGGCGGGCTCGGCGTTCAAGCCGTTCGTCTATCTGGCGGCCATGGAGGCCGGCTATACCCCGGAGACCCCGGTGGTCGACGAGCCGATCCGCATCGGCAACTGGAGCCCCCGAAACTACTCCGGCACCTTCATCGGCGAGACGACCATCGGCAACGCCGTGGCCCAGTCGACCAACACCATTGCCGCCTATGTCGCTGACCAGATCGGGCGTGACAGCGTGGCGCGCGCCGCGCGCAGACTGGGCATCACCTCCCGCATCGGGCTGGAACCAGCCATGGCGCTCGGCGCGGTCGAGGTGTCGCCCATCGACATGGCGACGGCCTACGCCGCCTTCGCCAACGGCGGTCGCCGGGTCGAAGCCTATGGCATCAGCCGCATCCGCACGCCCCAGGGTCGGGTGATCTATCAGCGCGCGGCGCGCGATTCCGCCGGCGGCCAGGCCATCAACAACCCACCGCTCTACTATATGAACCAGATGCTGCGGGGCGTGATCGAACGTGGCACGGCGCAATCGGCGGCCATCTCCGGTCGCGATCTGGCGGGCAAGACCGGCACGACCTCGGACTACAAGGACGCCTGGTTCGTTGGCTACACAGGCGGCTTCGTCACCGCCGTCTGGGTCGGCAAGGACGACAACACCGCCATGCGCGGCGTGACCGGCGGCGCGGCCCCAGCCGCGATCTGGCGGGGCTTCATGGAAGCGGCCCTGCCACGCCTGGCGGTCCAGCCCATCCCCGACGGCCCGCCCATGCCCGAGGGATGGGTCGCACCCGACCCGGTCGGCGATCTGATGAACTCCATCGAGGACCCGTTTGGCGACAGCCGCGTCATTGACGGCGTGGATATGGACGCTGGCCAGCCCTACGACCCGGCGGCTCCGGCTGGCGACAATCCCCGCCCGGCCGAGGCGGCGGAACCGCGCCGCCGCGAGGAACCGCCTGCCCAGAACCCGGAGCCGGCCCAGCCCCGCGAACGCGAGCGCGACCCGCTGTTCTTCTGAGTGGCCGGCCGGCCCTGGTCGTTCAGGCCTCGAGTGCGGCCTGAAGATCGGCCAGGTAACGCTCCATGTGCGCCCCCGGCGGAGCGACCAGACGGCCGATGACCCGGCCAATCGGCGAAGCGATGGTGACTGTCTCCGTCATGGTCAACCGGGTCGTATCCCCTACTGAAACGAAATGACCTGTCCACCGCCCTTTGAATCCTTGCGGCGACTCGTACTCGATGACGTAGGCCTCGTTGGGTCTCGACTCGATCAGCCGAAAGGCGATCTCTACGCCCGATCCCGTCGTTTCGCGCCACGTCAGGCCATTCTCCGCGACCTGAACCCGCTCAACATCGCTACGCCACCGTGCCTGATCGGCAACGTCAGTGACTGTCGCGAAGACCGTCGGCACAGGCGCCCGGAGCAGTGCCTCGCGTTCTGATCGGGTGGTCGCCGGCAGCAAAACACCGACGACCACCAGGACGAGACCCGACGCCACGACGACGGCGAGGCCGATGAGCGTGATCCTGAGCACCTCAGGACTCCCCAAGGCCCGCAGCGCGACGCGCCTCATAGTCGAAAACGGCCAAGTGCTTGCGCAGCGGCGAGACCTTCACGCCCTCGGACTCCAGAAGCATCTTCTGGCGCTCGACCCCACCCGGAAGCTTGGGGTTGAGAAAGCCACCGCGCTTCAAAAGCCGCCACCGTGGCGTGAGCTGATCCGGTGACCGACCGGCATGGCGCAACTCCTCTGCCGCGCGGGCCGACATGCCGGCGAAGATGGCGGTCGAGACCGGGCAGGCGGTTTCCACGCCGTGACGGTGTGCCAGAGCCGCCCTCAGATCGTCCAGCGTGGCGACCTCGCCCGGCCCGATCCGGCGGACCATTTCATCGACCTCGGCGGGTGAAGAGACCACCATCGCGCCGCCGTTCGCCTCCCGATAGCCGGGTGCCCCGGGCGGGATGACGTGGATGATGTGCGGTTCACGCCCGCTGTTGAGATGATCGAGAGCTGATTTGGCCCTGCCCATGGGGACCTCCGTGCCGTCAGGAAGCACGGCCTCCACGCTAGGACAATAAGATGGGTTTGTTCCCGGTTTGGTCTCAGCGGCCAATGGCGTGAAGCGCCGCGCCGTTGGCCCTCAGCCAGGCGCGATGGGGCCGGGGGTCCCCGACGAGGCCTCTGACCAACGACCAGTAGGCCGGGCTGTGGTCGGCGTGGACCAGATGGGCCACCTCATGCGCGGCCAGGTAGTCCAGGATCGTCGGCGGGGCCAGAATCACCCGCCAGGAATAGCGGATCGACCGCGTTCGCGGCGTGCAGGAGCCCCAGCGCGTTCCGGCGTCATTGATGGCGATGCTGACCGGCCCTTGTCTCAGGGCCAGACGGTGAACCTCGGTCCGCTCCGCCAGCCGCTCGCGCGCCAGCCGCTTCAGCAGGTTCATGACGCGCCGGGCATAGGCCTCGCCCTCGCCACCGGACACGATGCGCGGACCGTCAGGACCATCGATCAGTCGCGCGGCCCCGTTCCCGGGTGTCGCCTCCAGCCGAACAGGCCGCCCTTCCACCGGAACGACCGCCCCCGGCTCCAGCACCGCGCCGGCCGGGCGGGCCGACAACCGCTCGGAAATCCAGTCCGACTTGGAGCGGGCGAAGGCGACGGCGTCGGCCAGACGTCGCTCGGACGGCGCGACAGCCACCGCCTCGCCGCGACGGCCATCGATGCGGATGGAGATGCGCCGCGCCCTCGGATTGACGCTCAGCCTGAGGTGGCCGCCGCCCTCAAGCGGCAGTCGCTGACCGGTCCGATACGTCGGAGAGCTTTTCATTGGCGGCGATGAAGTCCCGGGCGCGGGGGTAGATGTCCTCGCGGAACCGCCGCCCGTTGAAGACGCCGTAGTGGCCGACCTCGGGCTGGACGTAAAGCACCCGCCGGTCGTCGGGAATACTGGTGCACAGGCCATGCGCCGCCTGGGTCTGGCCGACACCGGAGATGTCGTCCTTCTCGCCCTCGACGGTCATCAGGCCGATGTCGGTGATCTTGGTCAGGTCGACGCGCCGGCCCCGATGTTCAAGCAGGCCGCGCGGTAGCAGGTGCTGCTGGAACACGATGTCGATGGTCTGGAGATAGAACTCCTCGGTCAGGTCCAGCACCGACAGATACTCATCGTAAAACTGCTCGTGCTTCTCGACCCCGTCGCCGTCGCCGCGAACCAGACTGGTGAAGTAGTCCCAGTGGGCGTCGGTGTGACGCTGCTCGTTCATCGACATGAAGCTGTAGAGCTGGACGAAGCCCGGGTAGACCTCGCGCCCGAACCCCGGATAGGGCCAGGGCACGGTGTGGATCATGTTGGACTGGAACCAGGTGAAGGGCTTGGCCTCCGCCAGCTGGTTCGTGACCGTCGGCGACAGGCGCGCGTCGATCGGCGAGCCCATGAAGGTCATGGACGCGGGCCGGTTCGGATCATTCTCGGCCGCCATCACCGCGGCGGCGGCCAGCACCGGCGGTCCCGGCTGGCAGACGCCGACGACGTGGGCGCGCGGACCGATCTGGGCCAGCATCTCGCGGACGTGGTCGATGTAGTCGTAGAAGTCGAAACGGCCTTCCAGCATCGGCACCTGACGGGCATTGACCCAGTCGGTGACGTAGACGTCGTGATCCTGAAGGAAGGTCTCGACCGTTCCGCGCAGCAGCGTCGCATAGTGGCCTGACAGCGGCGCGACGATCAGCACGCTGGGGGCCGCCACTGCCTTCCTTGCCCGTTTCAGGTCGCCCACGTTGCGGGCGAACCGGATCAGCCGGACCCAAGGGCTCTGCCAGATGACCTGTTCCGTGGTGCGAACGGGATGGCCGTCGATGTTGATGACGTCCAGTCCCCAGGCCGGCTTGCCATAGCGGCGTGTGACGCTCTCGAACAACTCGGCTGAGGCATAGGCGGTCCTGCCAAGGGCCGTCTGTGACGCCGGATTAAAGGGCGATTTCCAGAACTTGCGGGCAAACTGGGCCCCGAACCGGAATGGCTGCGCCGAAGAATAGGCGAGCTCGTGAAGCGCGTAGAGCATGGGATCCTTGAGACGGCCCTCGCCGGAGCGGCAAGGCAGCATAGAACGCGCTTCGCTGCAAAAGGATTTATGGGAAGCGAGGGCTTGGGGTTTGGGTAGGGCTGTCGATCAATGGGTATCCGGATCTCGCAGTTTGGCAGCGCGGGGACTGATTCTGGTTGAGGCGGGTGAGCCGGACCCTCGCAACGCTATGGATACCTAAGCCCTACTCCCTAAGCCCTACCCTCGGCGAGTTCAGGCTCGGCGGTGGCGCCTTCAGCCTCCAGAGGCAGGTGCAGGATGAAGTCCGCGCCCTTTCCGGGTTCGCTTTCTACCGCGGCCCAGCCGCCGTGCAACTCCACCAGGGCCTTGACCAGCGCCAGACCCACGCCCGGCCCGCCGCGCTCGCGCTTGACGAAGCGATCAAAGACATGGGCCTGCAGATGGTACGGAATGCCCCGACCGGTGTCCTCGACCCGAATGCGAACCTCGGTGGCATTGGCTTCCGCCTTCAGGATCACCGCACCGCCTTCGGAGACGGAGCGGGCGGCGTTGTCCAGAAGATGGTCGACCGCCTGCCCCAAACGCCGGGCATCTGCGCGCAGCATGGGCAGATTCGCGGTCGCCATGGCCTTCAGGCTGGCGCCCCGGCCCTCGATCCTCGGACGATGCCGACCGACCGCGTCGCTGAACAGGTCCCTCAGACGCACGTCGCCGAGCGACAGCTCCATCTCCCCTGCGTCGATCTGGGCCATGTCCAGCACGTCGTCGATGGAGGCAGCGAGCTGTCCCGCTGCGACGCGGATCGCGCCGGCATGCTGACGGCTGCGTTCCGGCAGGTCGCCCATGGATTCCAGCAGTTCGGAATAGCCCACGATGGTCGTCAGCGGCGTTCTGAGCTCATAGCTGACCGAGCCCACGAACTCCCGCTTCAGGGCCTGGCTTTCCTTCAGCGCCGCCTCGCGCTGGGCCAGGGCCTGTTCCAGTTCGCGCCGGGCGGTCACGTCGGAGAAGGCGACCAGGGTCGCGCCATCCGGCAGGGGGCGGGTCTGCCAGGCGGCGATGCGGCTGTCGGTCGTGCGCCCCTCGCCTGAAACCGGGATACGGCTTTCCGGGTCGGGATCGGCGACGCGGGCCTTGAGTTCCAGCCACAGGGCCGCATCGGGCAGGTGCGTCTTCAGCAGTGCCGCGATGGCGTCGAAATCCCCGGCATCCCTCAGCTGCTCGGCGGAAAGCCGCCAAAAGTTTTCGAAGGCGTCGTTGTGCAGACGCAGCCGGCCGTCCGAACCGAACACGGCGACGGCGTCGTTCAGCTTGTCGAGCGTGGCCGTCTGGACCTGCAGCTGGGCATTGAAGCGGCTACGCAGGTTCAGCTCGCCGGTGATGTCGGAGAACAGCAGCAGGATGCCACCCAGCGGATGGGGCTGGCGCACGATCCGCAGCGTGCGGCCGTCGGGCAGGGACCAGCTCTCGTCCGGTGCGGCCTCTGCGGCCCCATAGAACTCCAGCTCCCGCGACTTCCAGCCTGCGTAGTCGACCACTTCCGGCAGCATTCGGCGCTGGCGCAGCCGGTCCAGCAGCTCCGCGTGGGTCGGCCGTTCGTCCAGCCAGGCGGCATCCAGCCCGAACAGGGCCTGGAAGGCGGTATTATGGAAGGCCAGCCGCCGCGACGGGCCGAAGATGGCGACGGCATCGGCCAGGTGGTTCAGCGTCTCGTCGTGCGCCTCGACATGGCGACGAAGGGTGTCGCGGGTCTCTTCTGCCTCTGTCATGTCGAGGGCGAAGACCAGCACGGGACCCCCGGCCCCGCCGATCGGCTCGGCGATGATCTTCCACGCGCGACGGCGTCCATCGCCCGGGGTCCAGCGGAAGCCTTCCTGACGCGCCCCGATCCGCCCGGCCTCGGCCGCCAGCTGATCGGCGCCGCGATCGAACGAGGCGTGACGCTCCCGCGCGGCCTCCAGGCTGTCGCATCCCGTTTCGGCCAGCCAGGCGCGGTTGGCCCATACCAGCGCACCGTCGTGGTCGAGGACCCAGGCCGGGGAGGGCGAGGCCTCGGCGATCAGGCCTGCGCCCAGCGAAGGCTCTGCAGCGGGCGCCGTCTCGCCCCGCTCGCTCAGTCGCAACCAGGCCACGCCGGCATCGGTGCGGCCCTCGATGGTCCAGCCGCTCTCGGGATCGTGCGCCCGGAACGGGGTGCCCTCGGCGAGAAGTCGATCGATCAGCTCGGCGTGTCGGGCGTGCAGGGCCTCGGCGATCACGACCGCGGTCGTGCCTTGCGTCTCTCCAGCGAGCGCTGTCCGCGCCGCCGCGATTCTCGATTCGCCACCCAGAAGGATCGGCGGCTCATCGGGCGTCAAACCCAGCCGCACCTCGTCGAAGGCCGCCACCGCGCCCAGACCCGCCGTCGCCTGGCGCTCTGCCGCGTCACGAACCGCTTCAGCTGCGTCCAGCCGGGCACGCGCATCCTTCTGGAACCGCCACGCCCATGCGCTGACGGCGAGCGCCAGTCCCGCCGCCCCCGCCGCTGCTGCGAATGCGATATCGGCCTCCGCCATGCCGTCCCGCCCGTTGATGCCGAATCACGACCATAGCGCAGACGCGACCGCATCGCAGGAGTCCGCCTGTAAATCGTCGGCCTTATCGGTCATAAGCCGCGCTCAAGCAGCGAGCGACCGCGCCGCGAGCGGTAGCGCCCACCAATCCGCGCTCAAGCAGCGAGGCTCCGCGAGCCGAGCGTTAGCGCCCACAAGAATGCGTCGATGAAATTTCTGGACCAGGCCAAGATCTACATCCGCTCCGGCAACGGCGGCGCGGGCTCGGTGTCGTTCCGGCGCGAGAAGTTCATTCCGAACGGCGGGCCGGACGGCGGCGACGGTGGCAACGGCGGCTATGTCTGGATCGAGGCGGTCGAGGGGCTGAACACCCTGATCGACTATCGCTACCAGCAGCATTTCAAGGCCGGTACCGGCGGTCACGGCCAGGGCCGCCAGATGCACGGGGCCAAGGGCGAGGACGTGGTGCTGAAGGTCCCCGTCGGCACCCAGGTGCTGGATGAGGACAAGGAGACTGTGGTTCTGGACCTTGTCGAGGCCGGCCAGCGCGAACTCCTGCTGTCGGGCGGCAACGGCGGTTGGGGCAATGTCCGCTTCAAGGGGCCGGTCAATCAGGCGCCGCGTCACGCCAATCCCGGCCAGGACGGTCAGGAGCGCTGGATCTGGCTGCGGCTCAAGCTGATCGCCGACATCGGTCTTGCGGGCCTTCCCAACGCCGGCAAGTCGACCTTCCTCGCGGCCGCCAGCGCCGCTCGACCCAAGATCGCCGACTACCCCTTCACCACGCTCGCCCCCAACCTGGGCATGGTCGATCTCAGCCCCGGGGAACGCTTCGTGATCGCCGACATCCCCGGCCTGATCGAGGGCGCGTCCGAAGGGGCGGGGCTGGGAACGCGGTTCCTCGGCCACGTCGAGCGCTCCGCCTCCCTGATCCACCTGGTCGATGGCACCCAGGACGACGTGGCGGGGGCCTACCGCATCATCCGGGGCGAGCTCGACGCCTACGGCGAAGGCCTGGCCGACAAGACCGAGATCCTGGCCCTCAACAAGATCGACGCCCTGA
>JADCBH010000118.1 GCA_020253595.1 Brevundimonas sp. | reverse complement strand
CTGGCGGGCGAAACCCTTTACATCGCCCCGGAACTGCCTGCCCGGCTGCGGGCGTCGATGGGCGACCTCTTGAACTACAACGATCCCGGTATCTTGCGCCCGCCGCAGCGCCAGCCGTTGAGGATCGCCGCCAGCCTGAAGACCCTGCCGGGCCGAGCCGAGCCGATCGTCTTCATGGCCGGCATTGACCGGTCCGATATCGAGGCGGATACGCGCGAGTTCGCGACCTATGTCTGGATCGCCCTGCTTGCGCTCGGCATCGGGCTGGTGATCGCCGTCTTCCTGCAGGTCCAGATCGGTCTGCGGCCGTTGTTCGCGCTCCGTAACGAGATCGCCAATGTCAGAAAGGGCCGCGCCGCCCGGATCGAGAATGCCTACCCGCTGGAGATCCAGCCCCTGGCGGAACAGGTCAACCGGCTTCTGGACCACAACCAGGAAGTGGTCGAGCGACAGAGGACCCACGTCGGCAACCTGGCCCACGCGCTGAAGACGCCGCTTTCGGTCATGTTGGCCGAGGCGGACGGCAAGACGGATCTGCTGGCCGATATTGTCCGTAGACAGACAGAAGTGATGAAGGGGCAGGTCGACCACCACCTTCGCCGGGCGCGTGCCGCCGCGCGTGCCGCCCACGGGCTGGGTGACAGGACGCCAGTTGGTGAGGTTCTGGACGAAATGTCGGTGATGCTGGAGCGGGTCTTCCAGTCCAAGGACGTCGAGATCGACTGGCGCGCGCCCGATGACCTGGCCTTTCTGGGAGAGCGGCAGGATCTGCAGGAGATCCTTGGAAACCTCATGGAAAACGCCTGCAAATGGTCCAGGCGGCGGGTCCGCGTCTCGGCGGGGCCCAGCGGCCTCGGCCAGATGATCGCTGTCGTGGAGGATGATGGCCCGGGCCTTCCGGAGGATCAGCGCGAGGCCGTCCTGAAGCGCGGGACACGCCTGGATGAGGATGCCCCGGGATCGGGGTTGGGTCTGTCGATCGTCGATGATCTGACCCGCGCCTATGGCGGACGGCTGACGCTTGGGGCCAGCGACCTTGGCGGCCTGAAAGCGGTGCTGGAGCTGCCCGCCGCCGAGGCCTGACTCGGTCTTGGAAACCGGTGTCAATGCTGTAAGGTTTGTCCATGAGCGGCCGTCAGAGCCGTCCGGAAACGCCTTGCCGACGAGGGTCTCATGAGCGCCATTTGCCTCAACCGCCGCACGCTTCTGGCCTCAGCCGCAGCCGCGCTCGCCACGCCGGCACTGGCCCAGACCGGCACGATCGCCGACCGCCCGGCCATAGTGGCGACGATGAAGCGGGCCGCAGCCTTCATGACCGACGAGGCTGCGGTCGAAGGCGGCTACGTCTGGACCTATCTGCCCGATTTCTCGCGACGCTGGGGGGAGCTGGAGGCAGCGCCGACTATGATCTGGGTCCAGCCGCCGGGCACGGGCACCATGGGCCATGCCTTTCTGGACGCCTATCATGCGACCGGGGAGCAGCAGTTTCTGGACGCTACGAAATCGGCAGCCGATGCGCTTGTGCGAGGGCAGCATCCCGCTGGCGGTTGGAACTACGTCATCGACACGGCCGGCGAGGACAGCCTTCGCCAGTGGTATGCGACCTATGGCCAGAATGCGTGGCGGATGGAGGAATTCCACCGCTACTACGGCAATGCCACCTTTGATGACGCCGGGACCTCGGAGGCGTCACAGCTGATGCTGCGGCTCGTGGTCGAGGGCCAGCAGGATTACCTTGGGGCCCTGCAGCGCGCCGTGCGCTTCGTTCTGGACAGTCAGTACGAGAACGGCGGCTGGCCCCAGCGCTTCCCGTTAGTTGAGAACGGCGGGGTGCATGGCCATGCCGACTACACCCGCCTGATCACCTTCAACGACGACGTGGCCGGCGAGAACCTGGAGTTCCTGATCTTCGTGCTCCAGACGCTGGGCAACCGGCTCGCGTCTGGGCGCGAGGGTCGAGGACTGACACGGGCCCGCCTTCTGTCGTCGATCCAGCGTGGCATGGACATCTTCCTCGCGACCCAGCAGCCCGCGCCGCAGGCGGGATGGGGGCTGCAGCACTTCCCCGACACGCTGAAGCCGGCACCAGCGCGGACCTATGAACCCGAGGCACTGACGACCCACACGACGGCCAACAACATCCAGCAATTGCTGAACTTCTACCGGCTGACGGGCGAGGCGAAGTACATCGAACGCGTGCCCGAGGCGCTGGACTGGCTGGACTCCGTCGCCCTGCCGCCAGAACTGCGGCTCAATGGCCGGACGCACCCGACCTTCATCGAACCAGGCACGAACCAGCCCTGGTACATCCACCGGCGCGGGTCGAACGTCGTCAACGGGGAGTACTATGCCGACCGCAATCCTAACGACACGCTCGTTCACTACGGGTCGTTCCGGACGCTGAACGTAGTCGGCCTCCGCGAACAGTATGCGACGCTGGCCGGCCAGACCCCGGCCGAGGCCTCAGCGGGATCACCCCTGCTCGCGCGCACGGGAACGCGAACGCTGCCGCGATACTTCACCCTGCGCGACGTCTCCTGGCAGGACATGGGAACGCCGGGACGGCGCCCACGGGCCCCCGGGGCCGGTCGAGCCGCAGAACTGATCGCCGGGCTGAATGCGAGGGGTTACTGGCCCATGCCGCTGACGGCGACGTCCAATCCCTACATCGGACCCGGGTCCGCGACGCCGACGGGCGGGGAGTACCGGATCACCCGCGTGGGCGACCTGCATGACACCTCACCGTGGATCACGGACTATCCGGTCGAGGGCGTCTCGACCGAAAGCTTCGTGCGCAACATGGGCGACCTGATCGAGACGCTGGAGGGCATGGCCCAATGAGGGTGGACCGGCGTGCGGTTATCGCCGGGCTGGGTGCCCTGCCGCTCGCAGGATGCGCCGGCCTGCCTCGCATGCCGTTCGGGCCACGGCCTGCGGTGACCGAGGCGGTCTTCGGTCAGCTGGCGTCCGGCGAGACGGTGCGGCTGATCACCCTGACCAATCGCAACGGCGCGACCGCCCGCGTGATGACGTGGGGCGCGGCGCTCCAGTCGCTGGCCATGCCGGACCGTGGCGGGCGAATGGCCGAGATGGTGCTGGGGCTCGATACCCTGGCGGACTACATCGAGCGGTCCAGGAACTTCGGAACGACGGTCGGGCGCTATGCCGGGAGGATCGAGAACGGGCGGTTCCAGCTGGACGGCCGCACCATCCAGCTGGAGGTCGGCAATGGTCCGCATTCGACCCATGGGGGACCGGTTGGCTTTGCCAAGCGCAACTGGTCGGCGCGGCCGGACGAGACGGAGGAAGGGCCGGGCGTCGTCCTCACCCTGGTCAGCGCCGACGGCGATCAGGGCTTTCCCGGCGAGATGACGATCTCGGTCACCTATCGCCTGACCCACGACAACCGGCTGACGCTCGATTATCTGGCCCTGACCAACCGGGCGACGGTGCTGAACCCGACGCACCACAGCTATTTCAACCTGGCGGGCGATCCGACGCAGGGCGTAACCGACCATGAACTGGTCATCGAGGCCGATGCCTTCGCGGCCTATGACCCGAGGAAGATCGTGACCGGGGAACTGCGTCCGGTGGCAGGCACACCGTTCGATTTCCGAGCAAGCCGGACGATCGGTCGGGACCTTCATACCGAGGACGAGCAGCTGAGGATCGGGGGCGGATACGATCACTCCTTCGCCGTCCGGGGCGAAGGCCTGCGCAAGGCGGGGCGGCTGTCGCATGTGGCATCGGGGCGGGCGGTGGAGATCTGGACGACCGAGCCAGCGCTGCACATCTACACGGCCAATGTGGTCGACATGATCGGGCGCGGCGGGGTCGCCTATCGGCCCTATTGCGGCGTCGCGCTGGAGACCCAGCACTTCCAGAACAGCCCGAACCGGCCCGAGTTTCCCTCGACCATCCTGAGGCCGGGGGAGACGTTCCGATCCCGGACGGAATACCGGTTCGGGGCGGCCTGAACCACGAAAAAGGGCCCCGGCGTCACCGCCGGAGCCCCTTTCACGATGGTCCTGAGTGAGGCGATCAGGCCTCGTCGGACGCCGGGACTTCGGCCTTGCCGGTTTCCGGGACGACAACGCCCTTGGCGGGGCGGACCGACTGGCGCTCGGCGATACGGGCCGACTTGCCGCGACGATCGCGCAGATAATACAGCTTGGCGCGACGGACGACGCCGCGACGCTTGACCTCGATGGATTCGATGTTCGGCGACAGGATCGGGAAGACGCGCTCGACGCCCTCGCCGAAGCTGATCTTCCGCACCGTGAAGTTCTCGTTCACGCCGCCACCGGCGCGGGCGATGCAGACGCCCTCGAAGGCCTGGATGCGTTCACGCTCGCCTTCCTTGATGCGGACGTTGACGCGCAGGGTGTCGCCGGGCTGGAAGTCGGGGATCGAACGCTTCTCGATCAACCGCGCCTTCTCTTCGGCCTCCAGGGTCTGAAGGATGTTGGCCATTCTATTCTCCTCGAGCTTTTGCGCTCTTTAGCTGTGATTTGGCGGAAGTTTCCGCGGGTCGTTTTTCCAAGTGCGCCGCCCAGAGGTCTGGCCGTCGTTCCCGGGTCGTCTCTTCCCTTTGATCCTGACGCCAGGCGGCCACGCGCTTGTGGTCGCCGGACAGGAGGACCTCCGGGATGTCGATCCCCTCGAACGTCCGCGGTCGCGTGTACTGCGGATGCTCCAGAAGACCATCCTCGAAGCTCTCGGAACTCAAGCTTTCAGCCTGGCCCAGGACCCCGGGGATCAGTCGTACGCACGCCTCGATCACCACCATCGCCGCCGCCTCGCCTCCGGCGAGCACCGCGTCCCCAACGCTGATCTCCTCGAACCCCCGGGCGTCGAGCACCCGCTGATCCACCCCCTCGAACCGGCCGCAGAGGACGACGATGCCGTCCGCCTTGGCCCACTCCTGGCATCGCGCCTGCGTCAGGGGTCGACCGCGTGCGCTCATGTACAAAAGCGGCCGGGGAGGACCCGTCAGGCTGTCGAGAGCCCGGGCCACCACGTCCGCCTTCAGCACCTGACCCGGACCACCCCCCGCAGGGGTGTCGTCCAGGAAGCCGCGCCTATCCTCGCTGAAGCCCCGGATGTCAAGGGTTTCCAGGCTCCACAGCCCCCTCTCGCGCCACGCTGTCCCGATCAGCGAGACCCCCAGCGGCCCGGGAAAGGCCTCCGGGAACATGGTCAGGACGGTGGCGGTGAAGGGCATGGGGGCCGGGGGCGAAAAACAGAGTCTAAGGAGTCCAAGGAGTCTATGGCGTCTAAGGAGTCCAGATAGTCCAAACTGTCAGGCAGGGCCGACATGGGGACGGGGCGTCTCCTCCCTGTTCGCCTCAGGCGAATGGGGAGGTGGCTCGGAGCGAAGCGGAGAGACGGAGGGGGTCTTTCCGCCGCCAAAACCCCTCCGTCTGCTCGCCAGAGCTCGCATCCACCTCCCCATCGCTGCGCGACAGGGAGGAGACGCGTCACCCCGCCTGGATGCCGCTTTCGGCCAGCCATTCCAGGATCTTGCCCTTGGGCATGGCCCCGACCTTGAGCGAGGCCATCTGGCCGTCCTTGAACAGCATGAGCGTCGGGATGCCCTTCACGCCCAGCTTGGACGGCGTCAGCGGGCTGTCGTCGATGTTCACCTTGGCGATGGTCACCTGACCGGCCAGTTCGTCGGAGATCTGCTCCAGCGCCGGGCCGATCTGCTTGCACGGCCCGCACCACTCCGCCCAGAAGTCCACCAGCACCGGGGTGGAGGCTTTCAGCACGTCGGCGTCGAAGCTGTCGTCGGTGACCTTCAGCGTGGCCATGAGGGGTTCTCCTGTCGGGCGTCTGCGCCCGGTGTCGTTCGGTGCAGGGATGTGGGGCGAGCAGCGCGGGAAATCAACGGAGGGCTGGTAGGCTGACCCACGCCACGCTCTTTGGCCAAAGCTACGCGTTCTGCCTTCTCGCGCGGCGAAACCGGCCTAGATTGTGACCAAATCAGCGAGCTTCGTTGCAACTTCGGCCATGCTGTCATCAGTTGTGTTGAGACCATTCCGGGAAGCAAGCATAGGGCTGACCTCGCGCAGTGCATCGAAGGTCGTACCGTGCATTATGGGAACAAGTTGTCCTTGTTGCAGAAGCACCGACAGTTCCTTGTCTGCTATGCTTTCACCTTGAATTCGCTTAAGGAAGCTGGGCGTTACCAAGACGATCCCAACCCGCGACTTCGCTAGCCCCTTGTCGATTTCGCGGAGGAACGGCACGCCAAGGCGGATGTCTTCTTCACTGAACCAGACTTTGACGCCGCGCGCTTTCAGCAGCTCGTAGAGCTCCTTGGCTGCTCCTTGTCGATCGTCCCATGCATGGCAAAGGAACATGTCACGAAGATCGAGCGACCCTTGCCGTTCAATGTTCTGCCGGACCGGTTCAAGCTCCAGTACCTCGACCGGTGTGTACCACGCGGTGGAACCAGACCGAGCCCAGCGCGGCCGGGATGTCTTTCGAGAACTGCTGCCACTGCGTCCTCCGCCGCTTGAAGGGGAAGAGTAAGCGGGGGCCGAGTATGACGGGCGCGAATACGATCCAAAGCTGCTGCCGTAGCCATAGCCGCCTCGAGAGCGAGGTCCGCAAACCGGGCAACTCGCCGCACCGCCCCCGGTATGGCCTCTTACGGGTGCTGTGCATCTTGCCATCGCCGAGTTCGTTCCTCTTGAGGTTGAGCGCGCGATATAGTGACGCGAGTTCCCTTCACAAGGGTGTTGATGCTTAACCCCAGATTGTCGTCCGGATTGCCTTTCGTGAACAAGTGATGGCAGCTTTCAGTATGCGAGATACGTTAAACGGTCGATCACTCGAGGCCCGCCAACGCCCCCGCCATCATCCCTTCCGGCACCGCCATCAGCTTCGGACCATCCGTCCAGACCAGCGCCGCTTCCACCGGCCGGTCGGGATAGAGCGCGCGTAGCACCGCCACATAGACCGCCATCTGGGCGACGTAGGCGGGGTCGGCGTCCTCGATGCGATCGGGCGCGGGGCGGTTGGTCTTGTAGTCGACCACGAGGACGCGTTCGGGCGTGATGACCAGGCGGTCGATGCGGCCGTTGATGGCGACGCCCGGCGGCAGGTCGGGCGCGGAGCCGACCAGGGCCACCTCGGCGCGGGAGCCGGGGCCGAAGACCGGGGCGAAGCGGGGGTCTTCGAGCACGCGATGCGCGGCCTCGATCATTTCGTGGCGCTGGTCGTCGGACAGGTCGCGTTCGCGCGCCAGCAGGCGGCGCGCGGCGTCCGGGCGGGCGTCCGGCGCGATCTCTGGCAGGCGTTCCAGCAGCAGGTGGATCAGGTCGCCGCGCCGGAAGCGGCCGAGCGGCGCACCCTGCGCGCCCGTCGCCACGGCCAGCGGCGAGGGGGCGGCGGCGCGCTTGGCTCCCTTGGCCTGTGACGGGGAGACATAGCGGGCGGACGGATCAACCGCCGGGGTGCGGCGGGCCCAGTCAGGGATGGGTGTCGCGGGCGTGGCGAGCGCGGCGGAGCCCCGACCCAGGACGACGGGATCATGGCCATAGCGGCGGCGGTCGTCGACGATATCGCGGACCTGGGTCCCCAGCCGCTCGAAGGTCTCGGTCAGGACCGACCACCAGCTGCCCTCCTCAAAGCCTTCCTTCTTGTTGGACAGGCCCCGGCCCATGACGATGACGCGGTCGCGCGCCCGGGTCAGGGCGACGTAGAGCAGGCGCAAGGACTCCTCCAGCGCGCGCTGGTCCCGCGCGGCACGGGCGGCAGCGGCGGCCGGAGCGTCCTGTTCCTTGCTGCCCAGACACATCAGCCAGCCCTCAAGGTCGTCGTCGAGCGTGACCGGCATCAGGGCGGGGCCCATGCCCTTCGCCTTCGACGTGGTGTCCGGCAGGATGACGACCGGCGCCTCCAGCCCCTTGGCGCCGTGGACGGTCATGACGCGGACCTCGCCGCGCGGGCCTTCCAGCTCGCGCTTCACCTCCACATCGGCCTGTTCGAGCATGGCGAGCGCGGTTTCCAGATCGAGCCCGCCCCGATCCTCGGCGGCCAGAACCTGATTGAGCGTCTCGTCCAGCGCCTCTTCCGCTTCCCGGCCCAGACGGGCCAGCACGCGGGCCCGGCCGCTCAGGCCCGTGTCGTCGACGCGGTTCAGCAGGCCCGAGAAGAAGGCGAAGGGATCGCGTCCACGGGTGTCGATCGCCACGTCGAGCAGGGCCCGGGCGCGGGTCCATTCGGGTCGCTCCGCCGAGCGGTCGCGCAGTTCGCGCCACAGCTTGTTGCGTGTTTCTTTCGCCCCGGCGAGGTCGAACAGACTGTCCTCGTCCACATCGCAGAAGGGGCTGCGCAGCACCTCGGCGAGGCTGAGGTCGTCGTCGGGATAAAGCGCGAAGCGGGCCAGGGAGATGAGGTCGGAGAAAGCGATGTGGCTGGAGAGTTTCAGCCGGTCGGCCCCGGCCACGGGCACGCCGGCGGATTTCAGGGCGCGGATGATCTCCTCGAAGGTCGCGTCGCGGCGGCGCACGAGGATAAGGAAGTCGCCGTAGGTGGCGGGGCGGAGCTGGCCGTCGGTCTTTTTCTGGACGGCGACGCCGGCCTCGACCTGGCGCTTGACCTCCTCAGCCAGGGCTTTCGCCATGCGTTTGCGCGCGCTGTCGGGGGCCTCGGCGTCGACCGGCTCCCAGGCGTCGAGGTCGGGGCGCTTGTCGTCCTGATAGAGCGGCCAGAGGTCGATGCAGCCCTGATCGGCCTTGCGCATGGGCTGGTGCGGGGGGATGGCGGCGATCTGTTCGCCGACGAGCGCCGTCGTGCGCTCGGGGCGGTCGAAGACGGCATCGACGAAGGAGAGAACCTCGGGCGTCGAGCGGAAGGAGGTGGCGAGCGGCACCCCCTTGAACCGGAAACCCGCGCCCTCGACGCGAAGCTGGTACTGCTGCGCCTCCAGGTTCAGGCGCTCGGGCCGGGCACCCTGGAAGGAGTAGATCGACTGCTTCTCGTCGCCGACGGCGAAGACGGTGCGCTCGACCGTGCCCGCGCCGAAGCGGGAGGAGCCGATGCCGGCGAAGAAGCCCTCGGTCAGGGCGCTGACGATGGCCCATTGCTCGGGCGCGGTGTCCTGGGCCTCGTCGATCAGGACATGCTCGATGCCGCCATCCAGCTTGTAGAGCACCCAGGCGGCGCTGGTGCGCCGGGTCAGGAGATCGACGGTGCGCGCGACAAGATCGCCGAAGTCGAGCGCGCCCCGTGCGGCCTTTCTCAGTTCGTAGAGGTTGGCATGGGCCTGGGCGAGGGTGAGGACATGCTGCGTATCCTCGGCGAGGTGGGCCTTGCGGACCTCGCCGAGGGTGGCCGCAAACCTAGCCTGAAGGTCGCCCAGCCAGTCACGAGCGAACGACGGTGCCTTGGAGGTGGCGATGCGGGCGCGCACCTTGCCGTCGGTGAGAAAGACCGAGCCGAGGCCAGCGAAGGTCCAGTCCGCCTCCCACATGCGGCGCGCGCACTTCTGATCGTCCGTCCCTCCCGTCGCCATCTGCTCGGCGACCGAGAGCCAGACGTCGCGGTCGAGGAAGCGCATGAACTCCGCCTCGATGGTTTCGACGTCACGCTCGCGGTCGGTACCGGCGAGGACGTGGGGGGCGGGCGAGCGACCGTCCGCGATGCGGGCGACATAGTCGGTGAGCCGTGCGCGATCCTGCTCCAGCGTGTTCAGCAAGGCCTCGAAGTCGGCGAAGGCGAGCGCCACGGCGAAGTGGGCGTAGGCGCGGCCGATCGGGCCGTCGGGGTCCTCCAGCGCCCGCCGCGCCAGGTCCTCACGGGCGGCGCGCGACAGGGCGACGGCGGCCTGATCCTCCAGCACCTTGAAGCCGGGGGTGACGCCGGCCTCCAGCGGGAAGCGACGCAGAAGCTTTTCGCAGAAGGCGTGCAGCGTCTGGATCTTCAGCCCGCCCGGCGTGTCCAGCGCCTGGGCGAACAGCTTTCGGGCGTCACGGAGGTCCTTTGACGACAGGCGGTCAGGATCGCGGCCGTCGAGGTCGGCGAGGGACTGGCGCAGCTTCTCGTCGTCGGCGACGGCCCAGGCACCAAGCCGTTGATACAGGCGGGCCTGCATCTCGGCGGCGGCGGCCTTGGTATAGGTGACGCACAGGATCTCGGCGGCGCTGACCTTGGCCAGCAGAAGACGGGCCACCCGGTCAACGAGAGTCGAGGTCTTGCCCGAGCCGGCGTTGGCGGTGACGAAGACCGACTGGCGCGGGTCGGCGGCATCGATCTGGGCCGGATCGGGCAGGATGCGGACAGAGGGGTCGGCGTTCATTCGCTGCCCTCCTCGCCGCCGATGACGGACCATTCCCAGACCCGCGCCAGCCGGTCGTAGTTGCCGCCGAAGGTGCCCATGAACTGGGGCGCGACCCAGCTGAGATAGGGGGTGGTCGGGTCGTCGAAGCAGGCGACGCGAGCCTTCAGACCCGCCAGGGCGGCTTCGGACAGGGCCTCGGCTTCCGCACCCTGCCCGCGCGTTTCGACCTCGCCGGCGATCCTGCGGCCCACGACCCGGACGTAGGTCAGTTCTTCGGGCGGGACAGGCCCGCGATCCTTCAGCCCGGCCTCGGCGAGGATGGCACCGGTCAGGGTCAGCTGGGGCGCGAAGCCGGCCTTGACCTGCTTGGCCGAGGGAGCCGCGCCGGTCTTGAAGTCCAGGATGGCCGCGCCCGTGGCGGACAGTTCGATGCGGTCCGCCTTGGCGGTGACGGTGAAGGGCGCGAAGGCCCCGTCGAAGGTCAGGGCGACCTCCTCCTCCACCCGGATCTCTATGCCGCGCGCGCGGCGACGAACCTCGAACCCGGCCAGCCAGCGGGCGCTGTTTCTGGCCAGTGGCGTCTCGCGGGCCATGGCGGCGTCCTCGAAGCCGTGGGCGGTCAGCTCCTCATGCAGGAGGGCGACGAGCCGGTCCTCGCAGTCCTCGGGCAGGGCGTCGGGCCACGTGAGCGCCAGCCGCTCCACCGCCTTGTGGATGGCCGAACCGCGCGCCATGGCCTCGGCCGACTGGCCGGGGCGGTCCAGTTCGCGCAAGCCCAGCACATAGCGAGCATAGACGGCATAGGGGTCGCGCACCCAGCGTTCGACGCCGGTCACGGGCAGCTTGCGCGGACGGCGCTCGACCGGCGGGCGCGGCGCCGCACGCTTCGCCAGAGCCGCCGGGGTGATTGGGGCGTCGAGGCTGCGGGCGATGTCCAGCGCCGGGCAGGTGGCGTCGATCGTTATCCTGTTGTTCTCGCCGTCCGCGCCCCCGGTCAGCATGCGAAGTCGCCAGAGCCAGCGGCTCTGGACGGCCGGCTGGCCACCCAGCCGCTCGCGGTGGATCAGGATGGCCTCGGGGTTCGACGCGGCCTGGACGAAGTCCTGGGCCGTCTGGCCGACCCGGCGCTCGGGCGGGGGCAGGCCGAGGAGCTTCCGCATCGGCCGCGACAGGAAGGGGTCGGTGGGGGCGGCGGCGGGCCAGACGGTCTCCTCCAGACCGGCCAGGATCATGCGGTCGGCGCGCACCAGCCGCGCCTCGATGGCCCCGAGGATGCGCAAGCTGGGGTGGGTCGCTCCGCCGGTGCGGACGGTGGTCTCGCGCAGCAGGGTCTGGACCAGTTCGGCGAAGGCGTCGCGGCCGACGGGGCCGAGCGCCGCGCCGCCTTCGATCAGTTGGGCCAGCAGGGCCGCGGCGGCCTCGCCATCCGGGCCGGACCAGACGTCGATGCCGGCGAGGCTCTCGATCAGGGTGGTCAGGGCGCGGGCCGCCTGATCCAGAGGGGCCTCGGGCGCGAAGGGAGCGTGGGCGGCTTCGGCGAGACAGCGCAGGCGCTCGGCCAGCGCTGCGGCCTCTGCGAGCGCAGCCTTCGTGGACTCCGAGACAACGTCGCCCTCGCGCCGGGGTTGGCCCGCCTTGTCCAGGCGTTCGGCGAGCCGGGGCCAGCGACGCGGGGCGGGCCCGCGCAGAGCGGATTTCTCCAGCACACGGACGGCGGTCGGTGTGGCCTCCGGCAGGGTGATCGACTCGGCCTTCAGCAGGCCCAGAAGGGTCTGGGGATTGAGCGGATCGGCGATGAAGCGCGCGGCGAGATCGACAAGGGTCCCGACGGGCATCCGCTCCAGCGTGGCCCCCGACGAGGTGTCCGCGACAATGCCCCAGCGTTCCAGACGGGCAGCCACGTGGCGGCCGAGCGCGAGGTCCGGGGTGACGAGGGCGCAGGTACGGCCGGGTGTCTCAAGCGTCTCCCGCATGAGCAGGGCGATGGTCTGGGCGGCCTCCTCCTCGGCGCGACAGGCGACAACGGACAGACCCTGAAGGCCCAGTGCGACGGGATCGGTGGACTGGCCGGAGGCGGCGGCGCGGGAGCGTAGGTCGGCGATCTCCGTACGCCAGTCGGCCGTGGCGTCGGCGGGGCGCAGGGCCTCGTTCAGCAGGCGGGCGCGGGCCCGACCCTTCGCCTCCTCGGCAGGCGCGACCGGGCCCCGGAACCAGGGGCGGACGGCGGCGCGCTCGATCTCGGCGCGCTCCAGTAGACGCTTCAGCGCGCCCTGGGGGTGAGGTTCATCGACCTCGACCCAGGCGGCCTCGGCAAGGTCGTGGTCGAGGCCGGGAAGGACGACGCAGCCCTGAGGGGCATTCGCCACGGCCTTGAGCACGTCGGCGGCGGCCTTGACCGTGCCGGTCGATCCGGCGGCGATGACCGGGCCGGTCGGCGGGGTCTCGGCCCAGCGCTCGGCCAGCAGGCGCAGAAGCCGGGTGCGCCGCCAGCTGGCGTCGACCAGACCCATCGCCTCCAATCGCTTCGGCCAGGCCTCGACGGCGAGACCGAGGAACTCGGCCGAGGCCTGCCAGTGTTCGGCCAGATCGTCGGGGGCGAGCGTCGCCACCCGTTCCGGGGCCTCGACCTCCTCGATGTGGCAGGAATCGAGGAAGCGACCGAGCGCATCGGCCAGTTCAAGCGCCCGCAGCGGCGGGTGTCCGGGCAGGTAGTCCTCGACGATCATCCGGGCCATCTCGAAGCGGCGCGTGAGGGGGGCGATGGCCGGCGGCAGGTCCAGACCCAGTTCGTCCGGCGCGAACGGCGGCTCATCCTCCTCCAGATCGCCGAGGGGCCGGACCTGGGGCAGAAGGACCGGGCGGCCTTGGCTCTGCTCCGCCAGCGCCGCGCCGAAAGCCCGGGCCGCGCGGCGGTTTGGCAGCAGGATGACCGCGTCCGACAGGGCCTCGGGCGGGCGGTCGCCCAGCCAGTCCAGGACCCCTGTCGCCAGATCCTGAAGGAACGGCCGATGCGCCGGAATGGCGAACCAGCGCGGTCCCGTGTCGGCGAAGGGGTCGAAGCGGGTCGTCATCCTTCGATGTCGAGGCGGGGCGGTTCATGGCCCGGCGGAGCCAGGACCGGCGGGCGAGGCGGTTCGCCCGCCAGCCGCACCTCGGCCTCATCGCGGGCCTGGGGATCACCCACATGCATCCAGTCGCCGTCGAGCACGCAACCGTAGAGCCGACCCGCCGCCGCCGAGGCGCGCCACAGGGGGCTGAGCGAAAACGGCCCGTCCGGCCCGCCGTATCGAGGCTTTCGCCGCCGTCGCCGCCCACCTGCGCGCTGCCGGCCTGTCGGCACCGGACATGCCCGCGCTGGACGTCCCGGCGGGCCTGGCGGTCCTGGAAGACTTCG